>JAFRZS010000244.1 GCA_017442445.1 Clostridia bacterium | reverse complement strand
GTACTTAAACCCCACGCAACTGAGGAAACTTCACCAAAAAAACAGGGTATCACTTGGGAAATCATCAGCAACGGTTCAATTACAAATAATTTTAAAAGACCTGATACAATCTCGTTTGCATCGGGTGATGAATATGCTAAGCTTGACGGTATTTTCAGCTTCAGAGGTGATAATTACAGAATCGGTGCTACATTTTCAACTGCCGAAATAAATGATGCCGTTCTCACTCAGAAGTGGAACTCCCACGTTGGCTCTCTCAACGGTTGGGGTGGCTGCGGTTGGACAGGACAGCCTTTGGTTGTGCGTTGGGATAACGATACAAAAGCAATTATGAATATGTATCCCGAAAAGAAAAACAAGGAAAACCTTGTTGAAGCTATCTATGCTACTCTTGACGGCAAGGTTTATTTCTATGATATGGAAGACGGTTCATATACAAGAGATCCTTTGAATTTTCATATGAGCTTCAAGGGTGCAGGTGCTTTGGACCCCAGAGGTTATCCGCTTTTATACCTCGGTTCAGGACTCTATAACGAAGACAGGGCTCCTCGAATTTTTGTCGTTAGTCTGATTGACGGAAAAATTCTTTATGAACAGTCAGGTGTGGATTCATTTAATTTCCGTGCATGGGGCGCTTTTGACAGCTCTCCTCTTGTAAACGCCGAAACAGATACTCTTATCTGGCCGGGCGAAAACGGAATAATTTACACTTTAAAGCTCAACACAAAATACAACAAGGTTGACGGCACAATTTCAGTAAATCCCGAAAACATTGTAAAAGCCCGTTACCAAACAACCGCAGGTCGTACTCTCGGATTTGAAAGCAGTATCATCGGTGTCGGTGAATATCTGTTTGCGGCAGATAACGGCGGTGTCCTTTTGTGCTTCAATGCAAATACTATGGAGCTTATCTGGGCACAGAATGTTCGTGATGATATTAACGCTTCGCCCGTTTTTGAATGGGGTGAAAATTCTAAGGGATATCTTTATGTCACAACCTCTATGGAATACGGCGGCGGCAACAGTTATGTTTTCAAAATTGACGCAGAAACCGGTGAAATTGTATGGGCGAAAAAATACAGCAATATCATGAAAGATTCCGAAGTTTCCGGTGGTATATTGGGAACTCCGATGCTTGGAAAAAAAGGCACTTCTGCTGAAGATCTGATTATTTTCCCTGTCGGTAAAACCGATATGAGCTCTGCAGGTATTCTTGTAGCACTTGATACTGAAACAGGTAAAACAGTATGGGAAAAACAGATGAATTCTTATGCCTGGAGTTCTCCGACTGCAATTTATTCAAAGGATTCAAAAGCATATGTTCTCTCAGGTATTGCAACAGGTAATCTTTATCTGATTGATGCAAGATCAGGTGAAACGATTGACACGCTGTCCCTCGACAGTACGATTGAATCTTCACCTGTTGTTTTTGAAAACAGCATAATCTTAGGAACACGAGGCAGAGGCGTTTTTGGAATTGAAATAAAATAAGAATCAGTTTTAAGGGGTTCTGTAGGCTTATACCTGCAGAACCCCTTATTCTATGCGAATTTATACGGTCTTCGCTTTTTTTACATCACCTTTCCATTTATCTATTGCTATGAATGCGTGTTTTTTAATTGTCAGAGTCATATTACCTTCGCTGCTCATTGGAGCTCTTTTTGTGATGCGATTGTAATAATCATCATTTGAAAATACATCTTCAAAAAGCTTTGTGATTTTTGTACGAAGATGTGTGTGCTTATCCCCTATCCTTATAAGCGCCATTACGGAATGTGACACAAACTGAAAATAAATACCTCTGAAATCCGTAAGATAAAATGTTGTCGGGTCGGTCAGTTTGTAGGTCGGGTGTTTTACTTCATTTTCGTTGCTTATTATTTCAGAAAGTATATCAACACTTTTTTCATCACCAAGTCTGCCCAGCCAATAAATCGCCACAACTCCTCTGAAATTATTTTTCTTACGGCAGTCTTTGAGCATAAATCCGTCTCGTTCTTCAACCGTCTCACGAAGAATTTTACTGCCTTCGTCATTACCGAGTATTGCGAGTGCAAACGCTGAATGTTTTCTGACATTTTTGTTTCGCGATTTCAAAAGTCGCCTGAGCGTCGGAATTGCCTTTTCTCCTATCAGCTTTGCTGACCAGATCGCTTCGCCCGGTTTGTCGGTTTTTAAAACTTTTTTCAGCTGTCGGGGTTTCGTTAAAAATTCAACATCTCTTGTTTCAAGCGGTTTTCCGTTCCAGTTGTTTTTTCCGTCTACACGGTAAACGCGTTTTCTGTTTGCATCAAGACAACCGCTTTCTGTGAGCTTTTCTCTGAGAGATGCATATGCTACCTCGCGGAGTTTTTTATTCTGTTTTATCGCAAGAGAAGCCCACTCTGATGCTGCTTCGGCAAGTTTTTTCATATCGGGTATCATTCGTACACAGCACGATATTTCTCGGCTGACACCTAACGCACGGCAAGGTACAAGTATGCCGTCATAATTTTTCGGTAAAATTGCTTTGTAAGGCACTGCAACTGTTGCGTTATACGCGCCGAGATTTGAGCCTATTGCCCAGTCGCTTAATTCCTCACCGTCAAAGGCTGTATCAAGTCCGTGCTTATCCATATCCGCATATGATAAAAACATCGGAGTTTCGGTTTCTCTGTTTTCAAAAAGGTCATTTATCGTAACTGTTTCTTCCGCTATAATTCTTCTGCCTTCTCTGAGTCCTATAAGAGGCATATGTGCTATAAACTGACGGCCTCCGTATCTTTCTACTCTCTTTTCAAGCGCTCTTGCAAAAATTACGGCTTCGGAAAACGCCTTGTCATCTGTCTGGTCAACGCGTCCGAAATCAAAATTGGTTATTGAATAATTTTTTCCGTCATACATAAGGGATACAGATGTATATGGCTGTGCCTGATTGTCGGTTTTTCTGCCGTATTCTGTTTCGCACCCTGCAATATGTGCAATATATGCATCGGCGGTACAATCCATTACCACCTTGGTTTTTATATTTAAAATTTTACCGTCGGATATCACCTTTAATCCGACAACTGTTTTGTTTTCAAGATATACTCCGCAAATGCTTGATTCATATAAAATT
>JAFRZS010000243.1 GCA_017442445.1 Clostridia bacterium | reverse complement strand
CAGGTGTCCACGGCAAAAACAGACTTGCAAGTAATTCACTTCCGGAGGCCATGGTTTTCGGACGCCACGCGGCAGAGGATATTATGCGCTGTATGGAAATGGGCTTTGCCGAGGTAGAGGTTACGGATTACAGCTACGATTACAGCGGCGCACCTTTACCCAAAGGTACAAGGACACAGATAAGAGAAATTCTTCAAAGAGCACACTTTGTTCTCCCCAATCCGCGTGCGGCAGTGGAAGGCTTACGCTCGGCAGAGAATATTCTAAAGCGTCTTAAAATAGGACATTTCGCCGTTACACGCGACTATTGTGAAGCTTTAAGTCTTGCAACAGTAGCAGTAATAATTTTAAAAGAAGTAAACAATAGATAAGGTGTTAAGATGGAATACGGAATAAAAATCGGATATTTTATAGATAGGATAGGATTGGAAAAATCTGCAGAATTAGTTTCAAAAGCAGGTTTTACCCAATTGGACTATACACCGGCTGTCCGTAAAGATACATGGGAAGCTGAAATGAAAGAAGCTTTAGATGTTTTTAAGGCATACGGACTCAGTGTAAATCAGACCCATGCGCCGTTCAATCGTTACGGAAGCTGTAAGGGAATACACAAGCTTTGCGTTGAAAGATGTGCTGAAGCAACGGTATACATGGGCGCAAAATATATGGTGGCTCATGCCGATGAATTTGATTTTGAAAAAATGATATATTCACCTGAGGCGGCACTTGATTATAACCACAAGCTTTTTCTTCCGTTTGTTGAACAGGCTGAAAAATCAGACTATAAAATAGCGTTTGAAACCGTTTTTCAGGATTCAAGACCAAAGCCTCGTTTCACATCTGATGCAACCGACCTGATGAATGTGATAAAATCCTTCAACAGCGAAAGTGTTGCGTGTTGCTGGGATTCGGGTCACGCAAATTTAGCATTTAAAAAAGAAGCTCCCGAAGTAGCAAGAAAATTCGGTTCATTGATTCAATGCACTCATCTTCATGACAATATAGGAACTGTTGATGCACACCAGATGCCTCTGACAGGTGCAATAGATTGGAAGGCTCTTATGGCAGTTTTTAAAGAATTTAATTACAGCGGAGTTCTGAATATTGAACTCGGTTTCGGAAGTTTCCCGAAATATTTAATGCCCGAATTTATAGAGCTTAATTGTAAAGCATTAAAACACATATGGACACTGTAATGACGGTTATCTGATTCAGAAAGGAAAATACAATGAAATTACCTGAATTTTATGTAGACGATATAATCAAATCTGCAATCAAAGAGGATATAAACTATATAGATGTATCCTCTGATATACTTTTTGACTCAACAGACAGTGCAAAGGCAAGATTTGTATCAAAAGCAGACGGAATCCTCTGCGGTATTGAAATTGCCATGCGCGTATTTGAACTGTTGGACAAAAGCTTTAAATATACATTATATAAGAAAGACGGAGATACCCTTAAAAACGGCGACCTTATTGCCGAGTTTGAGGGTTGCACACCTTTACTTTTAAAAGGTGAAAGAACATCTCTCAATATATTACAGCATATGTCGGGTATTGCTACCGCAACAAATAAAGCGGTAAAACTTTGCGAAGGCACAAGAGTACAGATTACCGACACAAGAAAAACACTTCCGGGACTCCGCGCGTTACAGAAATATGCCGTAACCTGCGGCGGCGGTAAAAATCACCGTTTCAATCTTTCTGACGGAGCGATGCTCAAGGATAATCATATTGATGCGGCAGGAAGCATAACCAAAGCGGTGGAAATCGTAAAATCAAAAATAGGACACATGGTAAAAATTGAGGTTGAAACCAGAAATCTCGCAGAGGTTGAAGAAGCACTCAATGCTCATGCAGATATCATCATGCTTGACAATATGTCAATAGAGGACATGAAAAAAGCAGTTGAATTAGTAAACGGCAAAGCACTCCTTGAAGCATCAGGCAACATTACTGCGGAAACAATCCGTACTGTTGCAGAAACAGGTGTTGATATAATTTCAATGGGCGCATTAACACACTCGGTAAAGGCCTTCGACATCTCCATGAAATTTTAATTTTGGCTAAAATCGGCTGTAGCACAATTTTTCGTTCGACGATGTATCT
>JAFRZS010000242.1 GCA_017442445.1 Clostridia bacterium | reverse complement strand
GGCGAGAAGATTGCACTTGTCGGATATAACGGTGCCGGCAAGACAACACTTACAAACCTTCTGCTCCGCCTTTATGATGTTGACAGCGGTGAGATTATAATTGACGGAAGAAATATAAAAGAAGAAACGATTTCTTCTCACAGAAATCGCTTTGCTGCAGTATTTCAGGATTTTAAAATTTTCAGCGCAACAATCGGTGAAAATGTAGCATTAGATATTGATTATGACAAAGACAGAGTTGAAAATGCGCTCAATCATGCAGGCTTCAAAAAGGAGTTACCTGACGGAGTTGATACAGTATTACTCAGGGAATTTAACGATGAGGGTATGATGTTATCAGGCGGTGAAGAACAGAAAGTTGCAATCGCGAGAGCCTTCTATAAACAATGTCCTTATGTTATTCTTGATGAGCCGTCTGCAAATCTTGACCCGATTTCAGAGTATGAACTCAATCAGTCGATGATTGAAGCAGCAGAGGATAAAACCGTTATATTTATTTCGCACAGACTTTCAACAACGAGAAATGCAGACCGTATTTTCATGATGGAAAAGGGTCGCATAATTGAAAGCGGAAGTCACGAAGAGCTTATGAAGCTTAATGGTCAATATGCTTATATGTTCAATCTTCAGGCTGAAAAATATCAGACTCAGGAGGTAAACTCATGACGAGAATTATAAGAATAATAGTAGCATTACTTATGATAATATCGCCAAAGCTTCCGAATTTATTGAGTCTGCCTGCAGTTCCCTCGGGACAGGATCTGAAGCTTGAAGACCGATTTGAACTTAAATGGAGTGACGAGTTTGACGGAAACACACTTGATAAGTCAAAATGGACTTACGAGTGGTGGGTAACAGAAAGAAAGGGTGGCTTCTGGCACGAGGATCTTGTGAAAGTTCGGGACGGAAACCTCGTTATTACTACTGCATATATGTCAGAGCCTCTTGAAAACCGTTATCTTGAAAAATGGGGCGACTCAATAAATTTTAAACCTTACAAATCAGGTTGGTATTCCGGCTGTATATCAACAATCAATATTTTTGAACAATGCTACGGATATTTTGAATGCCGTGCAATACTGCCGAAATCAACGGGTATGTGGTCGGCATTCTGGATGATGAACAATCAGGTGGAAAATGTTGACGGTTCAGGCAAAGACGGTACGGAGGTTGATATATTTGAGTCAATGTATTACAAAGATGTATGGTGGGGTGCAGGTGATGCAATAGTCAGCGGTATCCACTATGACGGATACGGCGAAGGTCACAAGGGTGACAGCATCGGCAAATGGTTTGCAAATAATCCGTATGAAGAATTTAATACCTACGGACTTGAATGGAACGAGAATGAATACATATTCTATATCAACGGCATTGAAACAGGCAGACTTTCAACAGGCGGAGTGAGTCAGAATCCTGAATATCTGCTTTTGTCGTGTGAGGTTGCAGGAGAAAACGGTGTAGCAAATGCCGACCGTCACGGTACGGGTAAAATGAATATGAAACCCGGCGACACAGCAGAGTTTATCGTTGACTATGTAAGGGTTTATCAATATAAATAAATTAAAAACAAGCTGTAAAAACTTTTGTTTTGCAGCTTGTTTTCTGATTATATGGTTCTGATTAAGTTGTTAATTATATTTTTGTAATAATCATCGCTTTTTGCTTTTATTACATATTTGTGATTACCGTCAGGTATTTTGATAAAATTATTCAAGCCGTTTTCTGCGTTCACAGAAGCTTTTCCGCAAACTGTTTGATATCCGGCTTTTTCTTCGTTGCCGATTATTGCTAAAAGCACTAACATCGGATCCCATGAGCTTCTGCCGTCAGGTTTTTTGTGGTCAATCAAAACCTGATAAAGCACATCATTTTGTTGAAGCTCTCCGCCTGTGATTACGGAATGTCCGATTTCCCAACCTAAAAAGGTAACGGGGACAGGGCAGAGGTCACAAAAAATATTTCCTGCTTCGGCTGAACGTGAACTCCTTGCAAAGTTGTTTTCCTTACCGTTTTCTTCGTCCCATTTTCCTGCCATAACCCATATTTTTGAAACCTTGTCATTTATAAGCTCAAGACCTGATTTGTCTGAAATTTCATCTGCTTTGCTTTTCAGAACATCTGCAATCACCTGCAGATATCCGATTTCAATTATTTCAAGTTTTTCATCGGCTTTGCTCAGGATTTTTCTGTAAAGTTTTACTGCATCAGAAGCATCTTTATTATTTTTAAATTTCTTTGCGTGTACGGAAAGTCTTTTCTGATATGGAGGATTACCGCCAAAATCGGTTGCTTTTAAATCAATTCCCAAAGGTATGTCGTAAACTTCTTCGGTGTTCAAAAAACCTTCAAGAGATGTGACGGAATATTCCATACAGGCATTGATGCCGATACCTTCAATTTTTATTTGACGGCTTTTGTGCGTCCTTGCAAGTATTCTCATCGCAACCGCATCATCGCAATCTGTCCACCAATCTGTACCTACAATAAACTTTCTCATGGTAACCTCATTTTACTTTAAGGAGTAATGCTTCTGAAGGCGCAAGAGTACAAGCTTGTGCTTTCTCATTTTTCACAACATCAATAACTTCTTCAAAACCTAAAGCATCGGGTGAAAATTCATGGTCAGCTTCGTCCATGTTTGAAACAAGCAAGTATTTTATTCCGTCTGCACCTGCAGTACCGACGGTTTTCAGTCCTCTAATTTCGGGTGCAAATAAGTTTTCAAGAAGTGTTTTTGTATCTTCAGCAGTACCTAAAGACATCGCAAAGCCTGTGTCTATCATATTTTCACCGCGGTCAAAGAAGCGTCTTTTTGAAAGATAGGGGGAACATATTTCTTCCGCATACAAAGTACCGCTTTCCGTACCCTGTTTATGTCTTATGCTGACCTGACGCTTTCCGTTTCGGACTAAAGTAAGCGGTGTTTTACTTGCAATACCGATTTTGTTATCAAAGTTAGCGAAGTTTCCAAGCTCCATTGTTTCAAATCTGTTTGCAAGACTGCCGCCTCGCAAATACTCTTTTCTGTTTCCGTAATAAACTGTACGCTGACAATTATTAAAAATATCATTTGGTACATTCCAGAGAATGCCTCTCAATGCAGTTACATATACTCGGTTAAATGCATCAGCATATTGTAAACAGAGAATAGTTTTTTCGTCAGGCAAAGCGGCAAAAGCTACATATTTTTTAGCAAGATTTTCTCTTGTTCTTCCTTCTGCGAAAAATTTGATAGAATGCGAGAAGGTAACACCGGATGTGAGGAAACCGCCGTCAAACTGTTCAACAGATTTTTTGAAAACATCGTCTTCGTTTGTAGTACCTGCACCTCTGATTTTTCCGCAGAGATTGAATCTCCATTCTGCAAACGAACTGTCATCTTTCGGAAGTATAAGTGCCTGAGGTTTTTCTGATGAGATCCAGGTGAAAGAAGCATATCTGTTACCTTGAGTATTAAGGACAGAACCGTGGTAATCATCGTGCCATTCTTTCATTTCGGGAGGTTTGACATTGGTGTGTTTTATATTGAATTTCTTATGCCAGTATAAAAGCATAGAAATTGTATTTGCCCTGTCGGTTTCAAGTCTTGTGTAATAAACAGGAGAAGTTTCTTCAAAATAACCGAAGCGTTCGGAAAGGAAAGAGCCGTCACCGTTTATTGAAACTTCTTTCTGAAGAATTTTCAACCACTCGTTTTCCATATCGGAGCAGTCATCGCCGTAAACATCTTCAATCAACGCCCAGACAGGAAGAAGATAGTCCTGACAGTAAGAATATCTTGCTCGTGAATCTCCGCCTATTCTTAAAAGTCTGCCGTCGGAGTAGGTACAGGTGTTTATAAGTTTCCATTGGTCATAGACATGGTGATAGGGAATATCACCGACACTCACACCCTGACCCTTAAGGAAAAAGTGAAGCATAGCAATATTTGAAAGACAGATTACCATGTAGCCTAAATTCATATAGAGGTGGTGATTACAAGCGTACGAGTCAAACATATTGGCACCTACAAAATAGTCGCCGACACGAACTCCGTCAATAATTTCGTCGGAATTTTCGTCAGACTCTATTGAGATACCGTTGAGGAAAAATCTTCTTGCTTTATCAATATATTTTTCTTTTTCGGGCAAATCGGGGTAGAGTACAGTAGCCCTGTAAAGAATAGCACCGTTCCATATATTGCTTTCAGGCTTATTTTTTTCAGCCAAGAGACCAGCCTCAACAGGATAATCGTTCAGAATAAATTCACACTCGGAAAGAATAACTGTTTTTATATCTTCGCGGTCTTTGTCTGTGAGGTACTTATCAAGAACCTCAATGCCGTGGTACATACGCTCAATACCCAAAACATAAATCCAGTTGTGACCCCATTTCTTGCCGTCAGTGCATTTCTGATTTCCGGAAACGTGAGTAGCAAGGTTGTAACGGAGCATTGCAAGGGATTGCTTTAACACTTCTTCGCGGGTAATAGAGGTATCGTCCCAGTTAATATCCTCATCTGTTGCCGCAATTGCAAAAGCAGAAAAGGCCTTCTGATGAGTATGTGTACCCCAATGACCGTGTTCACCTGCCCCGTAGCACATAAGCTCAGGATTCTCAGGTAATGTGTAAAGATGTTTTTGTGAAAAAACAATCCAGTTTTTTAGTAAATCTGAATAACCCTTAAAATCAAAAGAAGACATAAAAAAGACCTCCTGAAATATTTGAAATATTATATCACAAAAAAACTCAAATGAAAAGAAAAAACACGATTTACTTCGGTAAATCATGTTTTTTAAGTGCGGCTTCTATTTTACGTTTGTTTTCCGGATTTTGATTTTCAGATTCTCTCACAGGGATAAACATAATAGTTTTTTCCTTTCTCGGTCTGTTGAAGATAGATGACAAAGGATCAAGTTTTATGCGTGTTTTAGGAGTTGGCAAGAAAGCTCCTGAAGGAATTTTGATGTCTTGCTTTTTAATTTTACTGTCATTGTTTTCATTATTCTGTGAATTTTTTAAGCTGTTAAAAAATAAAATCTTTTCTTCGGTCATAAAAGCTCCTTTCGTTCAGATTGACCACCTCTGTGAACAGTATAACATATTGAATGAAATATTGATACGCAATATGAAATAATCCTGCGGATTATGAAATTTTCCGCTAACGCAGAAAATGAAATAAAATAAATCCTCATACGCCGCAGCGTATTTCATAGCGTCAGCTATTTCATAACGCAAAGCGTTATTTCACAAATCCCGCAAGGGATTTATTTCATTGAAAAGAAAAAACCTTTGTCTTTGACAAAGGTTTTTTCTTTTCTGGCTGCGGAACTAGGATTTGAACCCAGACAAACAGAGTCAGAGTCTGCCGTGCTACCATTACACAATTCCGCATCAACGAGAAATATTATAACCATTCGTAAGCGGAATGTCAAGTGTTTTTTTGAAAAAATTTAATTTTTTTAATTTGAGTAATTGTGTTCAACATTTATGACCACAAAATAGTTTTCGTCAATCTCTGAAAGTTTAGTTTCAACCATCTTGATAAGAGCTGAATTTTTTATGGGATAATTAAAAGGAACTACCAAATCAAATATAAAGTTTGTGTGTGTCGGTCCGTCAACAACTCTGAAATCGTGGAAACTGAGGCGGGAGTCGATATCTTTAATAACCTCTTTTGTAATGTTATAAAGTTTGCCGACATGCTCGTTGTTGATATCAAGCGGATCAAGGTGAATTACCAACAGCATCTTGAATTTTTCCATGATGTTGCGTTCAATAAGGTCAATTGTATCGTGTGTTGCCATCAGATCAACATCACAGGGTACTTCAACATGAACACTGCCGAAAAGTCTGCTGGGGCCGTAGTCGTGGATTATAAGGTCATGAATACCGACAACCTCATCGTAGGATAAAACTTCTTCCTTTAT
>JAFRZS010000241.1 GCA_017442445.1 Clostridia bacterium | reverse complement strand
CTTCTGTTGCCCGTGAAAAAGGTCTTGAGCCTCTTGCAGAAAAAATATTTGAACAGGCTGCAGATTCATTGACAGCTGAAGAAATGGCGCAGGAATTTGCAACAGATGAGATGACAGCTGAAGAAGCATTACAGGGCGCTATGGATATCATAGCAGAAGATATTTCAGACAATGCGAATATCAGAAGACGAATCAGAAATTTATTTACTGTAACAGGTACAGTTACATCAAAAGCAGCAGACGAAGAAACCGACAGTGTTTACAGACAATACTATGAGTATGAAGAACCCGTTAAAAAAATTGCAGGTCACAGAGTACTTGCAATTGACAGAGGCGAACGAGAGGGAATGCTTAAGGTAAAGGTAAACCTTGAAACAGCCAAAGCGGAGAATGTTATCAGAAGCGAAGTTGTAAAAGAGGGTTCACCCTGCACTGAAACAGTGATAGCTGCGGGAAGCGATGCATACGAAAGACTCATCAATCCGTCGGTTGAAAGAGAAATCAGAGCAGACCTTACGGAAAAAGCGGCAACATCTGCAATCAAGGTTTTTGCTACGAATTTAAGACAGTTGCTTTTACAACCGCCGATAAAGGACAGTGTTGTATTAGGTCTTGACCCCGGATACAGAACAGGTTGTAAAACCGCAGTTGTTGATAAAACAGGTAAGGTACTTGCAACGGATGTGCTTTATCTGACACATTCACAGGCACAAAAGGACGAAGCAGAGAAAAAGCTCCTCAGATATATAGATAAATTTGGTGTTGATGTTATTGCAATCGGTAACGGAACGGCATCAAAGGAAACAGAAATATTCACAGCACAGGCAATAAAGAAAACAGACAGAGAAGTTGCGTATATGGTTGTAAGCGAAGCGGGAGCTTCTGTTTACTCCGCATCAAAATTGGCGGCAGAGGAATTTCCTGATTACGATGTTTCGTTAAGAAGCGCTGTTTCAATAGCAAGACGATTACAGGACCCTCTTGCAGAGCTTGTAAAGATTGATCCGAAATCAATCGGTGTCGGACAGTATCAGCACGATATGCCGAAAAAGGAATTGTCAGCGGCACTTGACGGTGTTGTAGAAGATTGTGTTAACAGCGTCGGCGTAAATCTTAATACAGCTTCACCGTCATTACTTTCAAGAGTAGCGGGTATCAATTCAACCGTTGCTAAAAACATCGTAAAGTACAGAGAAGAAAAAGGCGCTTTCACAGAACGCAAGGAATTAAAGAAAGTTGCAAAATTGGGTGATAAGGCGTTTGAACAATGCGCAGGTTTCCTGAGAATACCGGGCGGCAAGAATTTACTTGACAATACAGGAGTTCACCCTGAGTCATACGATGCGGCAAATAAACTTATAGCACTTTGTGAAGCACAGTTTGAAAACGGCTTCCATGAGGCTTCTGAAAAATTTGACGATGAAACAATCAGAAAGACAGCAGAAGCACTCGGTATAGGTGAGCCGACACTCAGAGATATAATCAAAGAATTGTCAAGACCCGGACGCGACCCCAGAGAAGAATTACCGCCTGCGATGTTAAGAACAGACATCATGGATATCAAGGACCTTAAAAAAGGCATGGAGCTTAAAGGTACAGTCAGAAATGTTATAGATTTCGGCGCATTTGTTGATATCGGAGTTCATCAGGACGGACTTGTTCACATCAAGCAGATTACCGACAGATTTATAAGACATCCTTCCGAAGAATTAAAAGTCGGTGACATCATTACCGTTTGGGTATTAGATGTTGATATTCAAAGGAATAGAATATCTCTCACAATGAAAAAATCTTCTTTGGGTTAAAATCGCCCACAGCATTATCATAATAAATTCAACTTTACAAAGCACAGAAAGGACAGTATGTATGAGCAAAGCAAACGGAAAAAGAGGAGTTCTCAGTCACATTTTCTGGATACTTGTTTTATGTGGCTTCATAGCAGGTTGCGTATTTTTCGCACCCTATGCAATGGATGTTCTCGGAATCAGTCAACAGGACAAAGAAGTGACATTTGAAATCAAACCCGAGGACGATACAAATTCAATTTCTCACAAACTGAAAAGTGAGGATGTGGTTCGTTCTGCAAGAGTTTACAGAACAGTTGTCAAAAGAAGCCACGGCGAACTCACTTACAAAGCGGGAATATATAAAATCAATGCAAATATGTCATTTGATAAGCTTGTATCTGTTTTGCAGTCCGCACCCGAAGTTGACAAGAGCATAATCAAGATTACCTTCCCCGAAGGAAAGACAGTTCTTGAAATGGCTGAAATTCTTGAAGAAAACGGAATCTGCAAGGCGGAAGATTTTATCAAATCACAGCAGGAAGACGAATTTGATTATGATTTCGTAAAAGAAATTGAAAATGTTGAGGACAGAGGTTACCGTCTTGAAGGTTATCTTTTCCCGGCAACATATGAATTCCAGAGAAATTCCGAAGCAAAGGATATAGTAGATGAGATGCTCAAGGCATTTGCTGACAGAATTACATCAGCTATGAGAACAAGAATGATTGAACTTGATGTAAGCCTTGATGAAATTATCACACTTGCATCAGTAATTCAGGCAGAAGCAACAAATCAGGAATCAATAGGGAATGTGTCGGCAGTTTTCTGGAACAGATTGAAAGGTGTCGGGCTTCCTAAGCTTCAGTCAGACCCCACAAGTGCATATGCACAGAAGCTTAAAGACGACGGAATTTTACCTCAGGAAAAGGCTGTTGAATACGATACATATCAGACAGACGGACTTCCTACAGGTCCTCAGAATAATCCCGGTATGAATATGATTGAAGGCGCACTTTATCCTGCAGAGGTTAATTATACATATTTCGTAACAGATGCAGACGGTAATTTCTACTATGCGGAAACATATGATGCACACAGAGTAAACTGCAGTCTTGCAGGTATTACCGTTCCCTATTAAGAAAAAATTCAACGGAGTTTTACGGAATTTTAATTCTGTAAAACTCCGTTTTTATAAATCTTCCGCCTTTTGCATATTGTGAAAATGCTTGATTTTTATACTTTAAACAGGTATAATCCAAGAAAGACTGGTATGATAGTTTTAATTGATTTCGGGAGGGCATTATGGATAAAATTTTTGAAGCGAATTGGATAAGAAATTTAAAAGCTTGTGATGATTCCTGTGTTATATTTAAAAAAGATTTTAATATAAAAAGCGGTTTGAAAAAAGCAAGTTTACAGGTTTCTGCTTTAGGTATTTACGAAGTATCTCTCAACGGTGAAAAGGTGGGAGATGCTGTATTGGCGCCCGGTTGGACGAGTTATAAAAACAGGGTTTTTTATGAAACATATGATGTCACTGAGATGCTCAAAACTGAAAACAAAATAGAAATTCTGCTCGGACGCGGCTGGCGTTTCCGAATGAATAAAAATGATTCCGATGATGTGTTGGCATATGATGATACGGCTTTGATTGCTTCTCTTGAATTGGAATATGAAGACGGTTGTGAAACTATCGTGACAGACGGAAGCTGGAAGGTTTCCGACAGTAAAATCAGATACAGTAACATCTATAACGGAGATGTTTACGATGCAACGTTTGAAGCTGAAGAAGTGGCTGAAGCGTTAGTAATTGATTACAGAAAAAACATTCTTACAAAACGACAGGGTGAGAAAATCAAAGAGTTTGAAAGACTTTCTGCTAAAGAGCTCATCATTACACCAAACGGTGAAACGGTAATTGATTTCGGTCAGAATATGACAGGATATGTGGAAT
>JAFRZS010000240.1 GCA_017442445.1 Clostridia bacterium | reverse complement strand
GCCAATAGATTTTACAGTTGCAGGAATAGTCACCGCTTCAATTTCTTTATTGCTTTCAAAAGCACTCTCAGCTATTTCAACAACGTCATATAATACTCCGTCGACTTCATAGCTTTCACCTATAACCACAGTAGTTTTAGTGCCTGTATAAGCTGTGATTATTATTCCGTCTGTCGAGATTTCATACTCAAAATCACTTAACTGTGCGGTAGAATCAAGAACTTCCACCTCACCTGCAGAAAGTGAAACATCTATTTCCGTTTCAACCTTTTCTATCATCTTTGTGCCTATTACATCACAACTTACAGGTAAAATTCCAACCGTCGCATTCTCAGAAACTTCAAAAACAAGTTTAAGAATATCTCCGTTGAAAGTTATATTATCTTCAAAAGTTATGATGCTTACGTTATTGGAAAAATCTATGTCCGCAATTTTTCCTTCGGCGAGCCAGGCACACTCCGACTCTACAAGCGTTAATATTGCGTTATCAAAGCTAAAGTCAAAAAATGAAAGTGTTTTTATTCCGTCGTCGCACGTCAGATTAATAAAAACTTCAACCTTATCTCCCGGCAAAGCAGCAACCTTTGAAATTTCTGCAGTTGCATCGGGAGTAACTGCTTGTACGGAACAAAGTCCCATATTCAACAATATCAAAACAGATAACACAAGACTTATTACTTTTTTCATAAAGTGCCTCCCATAATTTACAGGGTAATTACTGCTTGGTGTATGAAAGCTCTATACCCTTACACTCCAACGTTTCTTCTCCGTTTTTGAGTACGGCCTCAACAATTATCATATCGTCGATTATTGTAAGGTCTTTTTTTGCTTTCATGGTAAACTTAAATATCTCACCGCAGTAATTTGTGTCTTCTTTAAAGGCAATCGCCGCATCCTTGTTTGTTTTGTTGAAATCAGCAATTACCGCTTTATGATTCAACCATTCTCCGTCAACAACTTCAAAAGCATCATCATCAAGATATAAAGACAACGCCATGGATTTAATATTTCCGCTATCTTCCATCTTTACATTGACAGTGAAAGTTTCATCGCTCTTGACTTCAAATTTGCCGTTTTCAGGCTGTGTTTTACCACAACCTGAAAACATTAAAATCAAGGTAATAAAAATCAATAAAACAGATATTTTTCTATTCATCATTTTTCTTCACCTTAAGCCAAGGGATAACGATCCGGAAGTACAGTGAAATAAAGGAGATAAACAGCATCATTACTGTTTACATATCCGTCACCGTCAAAATCGCCGTTCTGATTGATTTCGTAACGTTCCGGAAGAAGTGTGTGATAAAGAAGATGAATTGCGTCGTTGCTATCAACAAATGTATCACCGTTTACGTCACCGCGGAGAATGTTAAGTATATTAACATTACCATTGACTACTTGAACTTTGAGTTCCTTTTCAACATTGTTTGAGTCAAGTGCTGTTGCTTTGAATTTGCATCCGATTTCAACAACTGCATTTTCGAGATCTTCTTTGATATCAAATGTTAAAAGGAAAACTCTGCCACTAATATTCGTGTTCTGTTTGTAGGTAACAACACCGACTTCATCGGATGCATTCCAGTCACTTATAACTGAGTCACCTACAACCCATTCACCTTTTGAAAGAGTCATTTTGTCTGCATCATATGCAATATCATAGATAGACAATGATTTTACGTCTGTTGCTGTATCCATTGATACATAAACATTGACTGAATCTCCGGGTCTGCCGGTAACTTTGCCGAGAGAAACCGTTGTATCAAATACTTCTTCCAACGCAACTGTTACTTTACCTGCAACAAGATCGAAATACAAATCTTCTTCGTCATAGTTTGAAATATCGCCCGTATTGTATGTAACTGCTACCGATGCATCACCGACGAGTGCAGTATCAAGAACTTTGAATGTAAGGTCAAGAATTTTTCCTGTATAAGTTGTGTCTTTACTGTTCAACCATACAGCTTTTTTACTGTATGTAAACTGACCGCCAAGGTTTTCGTCAACGGTTACATCTAAAAGCTCAAGTCTGCTTGTGTCATAAACAAAACCGAGTGAGAATGTGTTCATTCCGGGGTTCTTTGTTACCGAAACAGGAACACTTACGGTTTCACCGGGCATTCCGGTTACTGTGCCGACGGTAATAACACCTGCTTCGATATCTTCATTTTTAACTGTTACCTTGCCGGAAACAAGTTGGAAGTTAACATCTTCCTCGTCATAGTTAGCAATATCGCCTGCGTTGTATGTAAGGTTTACTTTTGCATCACCTGAAGCCGCTGAATCAAGTACATCAAAAGTCAGCACGAGGAAATTGCCGTTTGTTGCTATATCGCTGCTATTGAGCCATACAGCTTTTTTAGAATATGTGAACTGTCCGGGGATTCCCGATGTAAGCTCAACATTTGTAAGATTAAGTCTTGTTGTATCATAATCAAAACCGAATGAAAAGGTATTGATACCGGGGTTATTTGAAAGTGCAACATTGAGTGTTACCGTTTCACCTGGTGCTGATGATGCAGAAGAAACAGTTGCAGTAGGTGTACCCGCCGCAAAAGCTGATGTTGTCATCAACATAAGCATAAGAATTGCCAACAAAACTGAGGTTATTCTTTTTGCCATGATAATCCTCCTTTTTATCTTGTTGCAACATTCAGGAACTTGAAAGTCCCAGAATGTTGCTTGTTCAAGGGTATTATTGCTAAAGTATTAAATTATTTTGCCCTGTACTGAACCCATTTAACTACATTTGATACATTGCTCTGACCTGTAGGATCAGAAGTTGATTCTTTAGAAAGATCACGGTGATAATAGTAGGTGTAAATAGGATCTTTATAATACCATCTTGTACCGTAATTATCAGAAACCCATTGATTCACTTCAAATTCAGCACATTTCCAAACAGTATGATAGTTTGTCCCATTATAATACCAACAATATCCTCCTCCCCAACTTGTTTCTGTTAACAGACTATCAACATAAACATCTTCGAAATAGGGACATGTAGTGTTTTTAGTATGATTACTAATACTACCGTCTGATGACTTATATCTATAATAATGATAAACTTTCTTATAATTTGAGGACACTACATATGATTCAGGCGCCGATACTTCTCTCTCCCCATTCGACGGATCCGAATAGACGGGACCTTTCCATTCGCTATACCCCGTTATAGCACAGTCATCTCTTATATAACCTGGAAGAGAAGGTAATGAGCTTGATTCGTATTCTTTTAATGTGTATTTCCACTTTGTATTTACAATCTGTGCACCTGACGGTACTTCAGATGCTTGCACCCAATCGGATATAGGATTTAAAGTTGCAGTAGCATAAATGTTTGAAGATGTTACATCACCTGTGACGGTAACAAATGTTACCCCGTTAGTCTGTAATGTATAATAATCATCTTTAGTGTAGGTTACTTCTAAAACATCTCCGTAATAGATATTTTCTCCGTTAGCTAATATTCCAGTTGCAACACCTGCATTTGGCGAAGATGTTCTCTTAACTACAATTGAGTAACCGTCATCGTTTTCATCATACCAAGTTACAGTGTAAGGAACCATATCCCAATGTGCATAAAGTGTCTGATTTACGAGTGCTTCAACAATTGAATCAGCGGTTACTTCTGTGCCGTTTTCAGCATCTGTGTACCAACCTGCAAAGGAATAATGTTCACGTGTCGGAACAGGAAGTTCACCATAAACCTGACCGTAATATACAGTTTTGGATTCTTCTATAGCTGATCCACCATTCGCATCAAATGTAACTTTGCTTGATGTGAGATATGCGTTAAATTCATCTTCTGTAACGTTTTTAATTTCACCTGTTGCACAATTTAAAAGTTTATCTGAATCTTTTATAATACCGCAAGCCAAAACATTACCGCTTACATT
>JAFRZS010000022.1 GCA_017442445.1 Clostridia bacterium | reverse complement strand
TTACTGATGAACCTGTAAAAGATAATGTGGCGGTAATCCTTGAAACAGCAATAAAAGAACAGCTTGACTCTGCGTACAAAGCTGAGTTTATGGTAACAAGATATATTCCGAAGGATTATGTGTTGGTAAGTTCAGGATTGTTGCTTACTCAGAATGTAAAACTTTCAAGTGAAGATATTCTCACACTTGAAAGTAATACAGATGAAGATTATCAGGAAGAAATTATGGCATTCAGAACCGTACGTACTGAAAATGAAGGTCAGTACAAGCTGACTGTAAAAACAACATCAGACAAGATGCTTTTCGCAAGAGGTTTCGTGGTATATCTCAATACCGATACAGGCGAACTGGTGACACTCTATACAGATGTTGTTAAAGTAACAGATAAATAATAACACAAAAGAGGCTGTAAAAAAGCGAAAGATTTTTTACAGCCTCTTTTTGTTTTTAAGATGCAAAATTACTTATTTACCTTTTTATATTAAAAAAGCAAATCTTTTTATAAAAACATGTTTACAAAAGTAATGAAATGTGATAATATCATTATAATTTAAGCTATTTTAAAGTTGAAAAGTGTCTTAATGGAAAAAATAAAGTTTTTAAGGAGGAAAATAAATGTTAACAAAGGTATTATCACTAATTCTTTCAGTATGTATGCTGGTAACATCATCACCGGTAATTACAACTGCCGATGAACTTGGAAAATTGTTTGATAGCATTAGCCAAAAAATTTCAGACACAGTTGAGGATTTTGTTGAAAGCCTTGGTCAGAAGGAAGAAGACAATTCTGCAACAAATAAACAAACCGATGCACAAGACAGTGTATCGGACGATGAGGCGTTATCTGAAGATGCTTTGTTCTCCAATCAAGAGGAGTTTGAAGTAACGGAACAGGCAACGGTAAGCACATGGGACGGATCAACTATTACTGCGCCTACTTTAAGCGGTACTACATATATTGTTGATTCTGCTGCTAAACTTGCATGGGTTGCACAGCAGGTTAATGCCGGTACAACTGATGCTAATAAGCTTGTAGGTTATATAGTAAAACTTACAGTTGATATTGACCTTGAAAACAAGACTTGGACACCTATCGGTGGTATCGGTGTTACAAATAAATTCTTCGCCGGTACTTTTGACGGTAACGGTCACACAATTTCAAATATCACGATACCTGACTCAGGAAAATTTTCCGCGGGTTTCTTTGGTCGTGTTGAAAATGGTATCGTACAAAATCTTGGCTTAAAAAATGTTACAGTTACTAATACAGCATCGAACACAACAACTTATTACGGTGTTGCAGGACTTGCGGGTTCTGTTGACGATTCTACAATTCAGAACTGTTATGTTCGTAATGCTAAAATTACCGGTTATCGTGTTACCGGTGGTCTTATCGGTAATGTTTCTGGTACAGTAAATGTAACCAACTGTTATATTCAGGGAACAAGCCTTTCACAGACCAACTCAAACCAGTATTCAGGTGTCGGTGGTATTGTTGGCTACAAAACAGGTACATTGAATGTCAGCAACTGTTATTCTGCAGTTGCAACATATTCTGCCGCATATACAACTAAAGATTATGTTGGTGCTATTGTCGGTAGAGCAGGTAGTACAGTTGCATCTACAATAACAAATTCATACGGCTTGTCGGGAACTAATGCAGCAGATTCACTTGTAGGTACAGATGCATCATCAAGTTATTTACCTTCTGCTAATACGACTGCAATTTTGGCTGCGGCAACACTTAAAGGATATGCTTCAACACTCGGTTCAGCTTATATTGCGGATTTGCCGACTAATATCAATAGCGGTTATCCGATTTTGGAATGGGAACATCCCGAATATCATCTTGAATTGCTTTATAATGAAGAAACAAATTCAGAAAGAATTGTAGCGGCAACTGCGAACATAATCAAAGCAGGTGTGTCATCACAGTACACAACCTATCTGAATGCATATAATGCGGCAAAAGCAATCGTTACGGACTCTGCAATTTCTTCAGAGGCTGATATTCAGACTGCATATGACAATCTTGTATCTGCTAAAAATACACTTTATAATGCATATTATACATCACAGAGTGTTGTGCTTCCGTGGAATGGAAGCACTATGCAACCAAAACTTAATGGAACTGTATATGAAATTTACAGAGCCGAGGAACTTGCGTGGGTTTCTGATTATGTCAGAATAGATAATACTGATGAATACAGAATGGTTGACAAAACCGTTAAGCTGATGAAAAAGATCGATCTTAACAATATAAACTGGACACCTATCGGCGGTGTTAGTGATACAGATGCAACTGCAAGTTCTACGAGCTTTTATTTCAACGGAACATTTGAAGGTAATAATAAAATAATCGACAAACTTAAAATTTCGACAAGTACATATACATTAACAGGTTTGTTTGGTTATACATATAGCGATGCAAAAATTCAGAATGTCGGACTAACTAATGTATCAATTTCAAGTACAGACTCATCGACTTCTACAGACAATGGTGTGGGAGCTTTGATCGGTTGTGCGTATGCTACGAAAATTACAAAATGTTTTGTAAGAACCGGAACAGTTGAGGCAACAGCATCCTATGTTGCCGGCGGACTTATAGGTACTTGTAAAGCGTCAAAAGTTTCGGTTACATATTGTTATGTTCAGGGTGTAACTGTAAACTCAACAAGAAGTAGTAATGCAACAAATGTAATTTGCGGTGGTGTTGTTGGTTATATAGGTAACAATTCTGATGCAGAGATCAATTATTCATATTTTGTAGGAACTCTTACAAGCAGTAACACCACAGATGGAAAATACAGAGGCGGTATTTTAGGTCGTGGTGGCAGTACAGGAATTGCACTTTTGAAAAACTACACAACTAATGCCTACACAGTTTACGGTGCAAGTTCAAGCACAGCTACTGAAGATACATCACAAGCTGTAGCTGCAGATACCATTAAAGAGCTTTGCTTTGCAACAGAACCGAATAAAGAATATATGAACATCAACGGTTATGTGTATTTCCAGGATATAAAAAATGAAAATGCGGGTTATCCTATTTTCTATGCAAGTTATCCGTTAAAGAATCATTATAACCAATGGGTAACAGGAACAAATTTCTATAATAACAGAACTTCATTATCTGCTTATGCGGCAATCAACGGTCGTGAACCGGGTTTGTTCACAACATTGAATACTGCAAACACAAACATACTTTCTTACATGCAAAACGCAACTTCTTCAACATCTGATGCTACAAGTACATCTCAGTATGTCGCAGTAACAAATGCAATCAACGCAATCAATACCGCAAACACAAAATATACTTCATTAATAACAAAACTTAACGAAGGTCAGAATTTCTACAACAACCGTGGCGGTTTGACAGGTTGGGGCGGTATCCTTAAACATGAACCCGAACTTGTAACTGCATTACAGACAGCTCTTGCTAATGCAAACAATTGGATTTTGGGTACGAGTAATACAGGGACAGTAGAGACACATATTGCGGAAATTCAGACTGCTATCGATGCACTTAATGCCGCAAGTGCAAAATATGCAACCGCAGCTTATAAACCCACTCTTACAATTAATGCACCTCTTTTGTTGGGGTTAAGCGGTTCAACATTCACAGAGACAAATATTACAGTCACTTCAACCTATGAGCTGAGCTCAGGAGGCATTACCGCACCGAATTGTACACTTACGTATGTTTCCACAACAGAATCCGGAAGCGGTGCAGATAAGGTTTGGATTTATACATTCAGCTTTACGGGAACTGTTGCTGATCCGACAACTGACGGAACAGTTACTTTTACCGCAACCGGTACTGCAAACGGTCAGGAAAGTACAGCAACAGCAACAAGTTCATACTTTGGTACAACCGTATTAACATATGATCTTGAAGGTCATGCTCACCATACTTATAAAAAGTATAGTACAACTGCATATCTTAATGCTGAAACTTTAATATCCGGACTTCATTACTTGCCGAACGGTGAAGGATATAGTCATTGGACAGGATACCATGACTCGAATGCTGACTATTGGATAGGAGCTTGGAGCTACAACTACGGCACAATCGGATATTTTTATGTTGATAAAAATACAAGCAATACTCTTAATACACAATTTACTTCAAATATCAGTTTTGCTACAAGAGGTTGGTATTCAGACGGTGCCGGAATATTGAATTTGAAATTGAACAGTGCATCTGCTGATAAAACCAATTTCTTCACAGCTCTTTCGTCTCCTGTTAATATTTATAACACAACTCATACAATGTACAATAATAATGTCACAACACTCAATGTTGACAGCGAAGGAAAGGAAACTGTAACATATACCTTCGTCCCGTATGTACATGTTAGTGGTGACAAATGGGTTTACCTTGATATGTATGAAATTTTCTCGATTGATTATTACCAGGTTGATACAACAAAACTCTGGAATCTTTATAACAGCGAAGCAAATATACTCAAGAGACTTGATTATGAAGCATTCTACAAAGCAAACGATTCAGCTACATGGGAAGCATACAAGTTGGCTTATGTCAACGCAATGAGAGTGTTGCAAGGCGGTGTTTCTCAGGAAACAATTGATAATGCATATAACACACTTTGCCAAGCGATAGTTGGTCTTAAGGGTAAAATGAATTACAACCTTAACGGCGGTACAGGTTCTGTTACAACACCTGTATATGTTCCGATTTATTCAGCAGTAGAAACATCAACATCAGGTGCTGTTACATACACAGAAGCAATAGTTGAACTTGCAAGTTATTCAGGTCTTACAAGATCAGGTTTTACTTGTACAGGTTGGGCAAATGATGCAAGTAAAACAACAACAGACTATCCGTCGAACAAGTTGACAATGTTTGCGACTTCTACACGTTGGTATCAAGAATTTACTATTTACGCTGCATGGGCACCGTTTAGCTATACTGTTAAGTATAACGCTAACGCACCGAGCGGCACAACCGCAACAGGTTCAGTTGCAAGTCAGACATGTAACTACAACACCACTTATAAAGCACAGGCAAACTCATTTGTTGTAACTAACTATAAATTTACAGGTTGGAATACGAAAGCTGACGGCTCAGGTACAACTTATGCTGCAGGCGCATCTTTCAAAAATCTTTCCTCAACAAACGGTGCGACCGTCAATCTTTATGCGATGTGGGAAGCTGATACGGTTAATATTACTCTTAACAGAAACCGTTCAAAAGACGGAATAGAAATTGAGGTTTTAACGGGACCGACAGAAACAAAAGCGTATGCATTTACAATCGGTTCAACGGTTGACCTTACACAGTATAAGATGACTGCAGTCGGATATGAGCACTTAGGTTGGGCAACAAACGCATCAGCAACAACACCTAACTATACAACAACCTTTACCGTACCGAATACAGCGCAGACACTCCACGCAGTTTGGCAGAAGAAATCAATCAGTGTTTCATATACTCTTTACGATGGAGTATTATCAGGTAGCGGATACACTATTGCCGGAACAACGGTTGAATATCAGGGAACAGTAAACTTACCGGATGCTGACCAGATTACAAGAACAGGCTGTGTTTTCACAGGTTGGCACGCAAGTGTAGCGGATGCAAACGGTAAAACATTTTTCGAACCTGGCGTTAATTATGTAGTGCCCGATGCAACCGGAACAATCACGTTCACTGCGAACTGGGTGTTAAGAACAACAACATATACTTTCCACCACAACAATGTCCCCGGTTCAGATTACACAACAACAATCAGCGGACAATATGGTTCTGCACTCACAGAGAGTTTCCCGACCCCGAGCGCTATGACAGGCTACACTTTCATAGGTTGGTATGTAAAAGACGGAACAGGCTATAAACTTTACACAAAACCGTCAACATATCCCGAATCAGATGTAGAACTCTATGCAGGTTGGTCGATGGATGCATTGAATTCGGCGATAAACAGCATTCCGTATGATATCGAAGGTGTTTATCATCCGACAGGAGAATATTATTATCAGGAAACAGGAAGATTGAATGTCCTCGATAAAAGAGCAACAGCGCAGAATATCATAGATACAACAGACGGAGTTGTTTATACATATGATCAGCTTATTCCTGCAAACACAGCAACATCAGAACTTTTACAGGCTATCGATTCATTGATAGAAACTCCTGCACATTATGACACTGTAAACGAGTATCTTAAGAAGTATAACGAGTTGCTTGACGGTTCACATGAATATTCAGGTGTATTTGTAAACAAAGACTTCTTCACATCAGAGTCATTCGCAGAGTTTGAAAAATCAGTCGAAGCAGTGGTATACGGCAAGGGCATCAAGAATCAGGCGGAAGTTGATGCTTATGCTGCAGCGTTGAAAGCAACTTATGAAGCACTTCAACTCATGGGTGCAGACTACAGCAAATTCAATTTCTTTGTAGAAGAAGCATTACGCCTGAACAAAGATCTTGGATCAGGTGAGACAACACTTGAATATATCCAAGAAAACACAGAAGCTGTGTTGTGGTATGAGTTCGGTTTATGGGAAGAATTCTTCACTCTCGTAGGTACATACAAAACTGAACTTGATTCAGCGGGTGAACTGACAAAGTTAGAACAGGGTATGATCGACGATTTTGTAGAAGTTCTCAGTCAGTATTGGCCCTTACCTCTCAAATCGGCAGACTTTTCGGAATATTATAATAACGGCTACGGTGATCTGGCGGCTGAATATTACCAGTCATCGCATAAATATGATGCGGATTACAGAAGAGAATTGCTGGATATGAAGAACGCAATTGAAGAAGCCGACACAAACAAAATATATACATTCAGAGATGACCAGGATATAGTAAACAAGATGATAAGCGATCTTGTAGAAAAGCTTAATAATCCTGTATTCATGCAGTACACAATTACATTCTATCTTGATTCAACAAACATAGTTTATGAGACAGTATCGGTATCGTGTGAAGATATAATTCAGAACAGGGCACCGAAAGAACCGACAAGAAAAGGATATATTTTCCTAGGTTGGTACACAACTCCTGAAGCAACAGCGTATGAACCGGGTACAAAGATTGATTTTGCCGAAATTACCGAACAGATGGGTTACGGTAACAGAGAATACTGGGCTCGCTGGTCATCAGCGTTCACCCTTGATATTTCTTCAGTCGGCGGATATGTATATATCACAGTAGGCGATACAGAAGAAAAGTTATATGAATATCGTTATGTAAACGATAATGTTGTTTACGGTACAAATGTAACACTAAGAGCGGTGTCTGACACTCAGGGCAGAGAATTCTTGTACTGGAAAGATAACAGACACAGAATAGTATCTTACAGCGAAGTGTTTGAATTTACACTTGAAGCAGACAGAATACTCACAGCGGTATATTCAGAACCGAGCGATACAGGCTACTACACAGTAGTATTTGTTGACTCAATACTCAAAACTGTTCTTGATGAGCAGGGAGTAGAGGCAAACGGTTCGGCAGTAGCACCGAATGTTGAGTCTGTACACGGAGAATATGTATTCAGTAATTGGAACAAGTCATTTGATAAAGTAACAGGAAACCTCATAGTAGAGGCTGTATATGTTTTAGGTGAAAATATCTTCACAAT
>JAFRZS010000239.1 GCA_017442445.1 Clostridia bacterium | reverse complement strand
TGTAAATCTTTTCTTGATAAATACGATACGGGAGAAAAACAACCTATCGTGCCGCCCGAAAACAAATTCATCATAAAAGTTTCCGCCGCATCGTCCATGTGATGTCCGAGCGCAAGTTTATTGCAACCGTTTTCCTTTGCCGTATCATGCAAAATTCCTCTTCTCATTCTCGCGCAAAGACTGCACGGATTTGACTCTTTTCTGTCCTCAAATACAACCTTCCAGAGTTCTGTTCTTTTTACGATGTACTCTACATTCAATTTTTCACAGAGCTTCTCAATATAAGAAAAATCGCTCTCTTCATTGAAAAAGCAAGGGTCAAGTGTTATTGCTTTTACATCGTATTTCTTAGGATAAAATCTTCGCATCTCGGCTAAAGCATACAAAAGAGCGATAGAATCCTTGCCGCCGGAAACTCCGACAGCTATCATATCGCCCTCATCAATCATATTATATTTTTCACACGCCGAGCGCACATAAGACATAAGCTTCTGCATTTTTACCACCGATAATATTATATTTTATCGGACCCTTTTTCGTCAAGTGGTAGCTATACTATTTCCTGAAGATTTTTACAAATTCACAGATAATTATCGGTGCAACCGACAACAAAGCTGTTATTAACCATTGTTGTGCATTCAACATAACCGTATCAAAAATCTGTGATAAAAACGGAACTGTCACGGTAAATATCTGAAGTAATGCACAGATAAAAATTGCAAATACAAATTTAATGTTTGAGAAAAATCCGATTTTAAATAAACTTTTTTCACCCCTCAGATTAAAAGCGTGCAACAGCTCACCTAAACTCATGGAACAAAACGCCATTGTTCTTGCGACAGGCAAGGAATATTTCAATCCGATAACAAAGCTTAAAAGCACAAGTGCGCCCAGCATAATTCCCTCTAAAGCTATGTCAATTGACAATCCTCCCGAAAACAAACCCTGTGATTTTTTCAAAGGTTTTCTTTTCATTATTTCCGCATCGTTTTTCTCTACTCCCAATGCCATAGCCGGCAGAGAATCGGTAACAAGATTTATCCACAGAAGCTGAATGGGCAACACAGGTGTCGGTAACGAAAACAAAGATGCAAGAAAGATAACAAGTATTTCTCCGATATTACTGCTTAACAAAAAGTGTATCGCTTTTTTTATATTATCATAAATCCCTCTGCCCTCTTTTACGGCATTGACAATGGTTGCAAAATTGTCGTCGGTCAGCACCATATCTGCGGCATTTTTTGCAACATCAGTACCGCCTTTGCCCATAGCACAACCGATATCTGCCGCTTTGAGTGCAGGTGCATCGTTTACACCGTCACCCGTCATGGCAACAACTTCCTCAAGGCTTTGATATGCCCTTACAACTCTGACCTTGTGCTCAGGCGAAACTCTTGCAAATACGGAGCAGGACGGTGCTTTTTTTATAAGCTCTGCATCTGTCATTCTGTCTAATTCTTCACCTGTCACAACAGTGTCGCCCGGAGAATAAATTTTCATCTGATCGCCAATTGCTTTCGCCGTAAGTGCATGGTCGCCTGTTATCATTACAGGTTTTATCCCTGCTTCGCGACAAAGTGTTACCGCTTTTATCGCTTCTTTTCTCGGAGGGTCAAGCATACCGATGAGTCCGCAAAAATTGAGATTTTCCTCAACACTTTCATCAGGTGATGAAACTTTTTTCACGGCTACCGCCAAAACTCTCAAAGCTTCTTTTGCCATTTTTTCATTTTCTCTGAGTGCAGAATTCTTCTCACTTTCCGACATATTACAACGCCTTATCAGAACATCGGGAGCACCCTTTGTAACGCTTAAAAATCCGTCGGAAATTTTATGGATTGTTGTCATCATTTTTCGTGTGGAATCAAACGGAAATTCTTTTACTCTCGGATATGTTTTTTCAAGCTCATTTTTATCGCCGGAAAATTCGTACAAAGCTTCCACTATTGCATTTTCCGTCGGCTCACCCTGTACTTTGATTTTACCTTTTGTTTTTACAACTTTTGAGTTTGTACACAATGCGGCATATTTTATTATTTTTTCTTTATCTTTCTGTGGAAAAACTTTTGTAACCGTCATTTTGTTTTCCGTCAGCGTTCCTGTTTTGTCTGAACAAATAACCGTTGCCGCACCTAAAGTTTCAACTGCAGGAAGTCGTCTGATGATTGCATTGTGCTTTGCCATTCGCTGAACTCCCAAAGACAAAACAACCGTCACAACTGCGGGTAATCCTTCGGGTATTGCCGCAACCGCGAGAGATACCGCCAACATAAAAGATGTAAGAAGTCCCTGTGACCTCAGTACTCCCATAATAAAAATAATCACACAAATCGCAAGACACACAAGTCCTAAAATTTTGCCGACTTTTTCAAGACGAATCTGCAAGGGTGTCATCGGTGTTTCCTGTGATTCAAGAAGTCCCGCAATTGATCCGACCTGAGTATTCATTCCGATTGAAGTCACCACCGCTTTTGCCGAACCTTCAACAACTACCGTTGATGAAAAAATCATATTTTTTCTGTCGCCAACCGCAGCATTTTTATTCACAATAATTTCTGCATTTTTGCTGACAGGTAAGCTTTCTCCCGTCAATGCACTTTCAGAAGTTTTCAAGCCTACCGACTCAATCAGTCTTGCATCTGCCGGTATCATATCCCCCGCAGAAATCAGAATTATATCTCCGACTACAACATCCTGAGCATCAATTTTCTTTTCCGTTCCGTCGCGTATAACCGTAGCCTTAGGAGCCGTCATTTTTTTTAGTGAAGCAATAGCTTTTTCAGCTCTTCCCTCCTGCACAACACCCATGACCGCATTAAGAATTACTATTCCTAAAATTATTATCGGATCAAGATATTCTCCGTTTTTTTCAATAAGCGCCGTCACAAAAGATATCGCCGCCGCTATAAGTAAAATTATCACCATGAAATCGGAAAACTGTTCAAAAAATTTCCGAAAAATACTTTTCTTCTTTTTATCTTCAATTATGTTTTTCCCTTGTGCAGAAACTGTCCTGCAGTAAGCTTCAGTCAACCCTCTGTGTTTGTCGGAATTTAGTTTTTCCACTACCCTTTCTCCTGACATTTCGTACCATTCCATAAAATTCACCTCATACCATACTTACACAGAAAAACAGAAAAAAAGAACACCTTTCGGTGTTCTTGAAAACTCAAAATTATTTACTCTGTCTGAGCTTTGAATACAAACAATATAATCCGCTTAATCGGAATTTTATCATAAGTACAACAATTTTCAATCCCGTTGAAGTGTTCGGAATTTTGAAGTTTTTGAATAACTTTCTTACCTCGGAATGAGTCATAACTTCCTTGACTTTTTGTTTCTTGTCCGCCTCATCTGATGCACAGATATTACTTATTACATTCAAAACAAAATACAGAAGATTTATTTTTAACTGTCTTGAAAAATCAAATTTTTCATCATTACCGAAAGACTCAATAAGTCTTGAATTTATTTTCAGATAATGGTCCCACTTGTTTTTATTAAAGGTCTGTGATGTTGACTGATTATTTGTACGGTAATTATAAAAATAATTTCCCTTCATATAATAGAAACTCTGACAATGGTACAAAAATTTCGGTCCCATTAAAGCATCTTCGCAATAGTGTATATCTTCATCGTAACGTATATTATTCTTATCAATAATTTCCTTGCGGATTAAGAGTACGCAGTTTGAAATAGTAATGGGAAATTCTATGTTTTCAAACATGATAAGAGAGCCAAATAATTCTTTTTCTATCTGCTCTCTGCTATAAAAACCTTCCCTTGCCGGTTGTAAAATTTTTGTGTCCTTTTCACCGCGTTTTACTGTGTCACACATAACCATATCCGCATTATATTTTTTTGCGGTTGAAAACATTTTTTCAAGCATATCACTTTCAATCCAGTCATCTGAATCAACGAAAGAAATATACTCACCCTGAGCCAATTTCAAACCGTCATTCCTGGCGGCTGATGCTCTTGCATTTTTCTTGTGGATTACTTTCACTCTGCTGTCTTTCTGAGCATACTCATCACAGATAGCGGGAGAATTATCGGGTGAACCGTCATCAACCAAAATCACTTCAATATCGGAATATGTATTATTAAGAATACTGTCAACACATTTGTGAAGATATTTTTCCGCATTATATACAGGAACAATTACACTAATCACAAAATCACCTCAAAAAAACAGCGACCAAAGGAAATCCCATGGTCGCCTGATGTTTAATATAAATTATGCTTTGCCTGCGCAACCGAGAACTGTTTCGATCTTATGAGCAACCATACCTTCAATTGCATCACGAGCAGGAGCAAGGTACTGTCTGGGATCGAAGTGTGACGGATTTTCTACGAAGTGCTTACGAACAGCAGCTGTCATAGCAAGTCTTAAGTCAGAGTCGATGTTAATCTTACATACTGCCTTTGTTGCAGCTTCTCTGAGCATTTCTTCGGGGATACCGATAGCATCGGGCATTTCTCCGCCGTACTTGTTGATCTGCTCAACGAATTCCGGAACAACTGAACTTGCACCGTGAAGAACGATCGGGAAGTTAGGAAGCAAACGACCTACTTCGTCAAGAATGTCAAAACGAAGCTGGGGCTTCTGACCGGGCTTAAATTTATAAGCACCGTGGCTTGTACCGATAGCGATAGCAAGTGAGTCAACACCTGTACGTGTTACGAAATCGTGTACCTGTTCGGGCTGTGTATAAGAAGCTTCTTCAGCGGAAACATTAACGTCATCTTCAATACCTGCAAGCTGACCGAGTTCACCTTCAACAACTACGCCGTGAGCATGAGCATACTCAACAACTTTTCTTGTCAATTCAATATTTTCTTCATAGGGGAAGTGTGAACCGTCGATCATAACGGAAGTAAATCCGCCGTCGATACAGCTCTTGCAGATTTCAAAATCTGCACCGTGGTCAAGGTGAAGAGCGATCGGAAGACCTGTTTCTTCAACAGCTGCTTCAACAAGCTTTGTGAGATAAGTATGGTTAGCATACTTTCTTGCACCTGCGGAAACCTGAAGGATAAGGGGAGCATTGAGCTTTGAAGCTGCTGCTACGATACCCTGAATGATTTCCATGTTGTTAACGTTGAAAGCACCTACAGCGTAACCGCCCTTGTAAGCATCTTCAAACATTTTCTTTGTTGTTACTAATGGCATTTTTATCACTCATATTGATTTTTAAAAATAATCATTGTATCACATTATTTCAGCTTTTTCAACTACTATTTATCTTTTCCTTAAAAAAGAAATATAATCCGCTTTTCACAAAAATAAGGCAGGGAAATCCCCGCCTTATTCAACTTACTTTTTCTTTTTAATTATTACAAAAACAACAATTGCTGCGACGATTACAGCTGCAGCTGAGCCGACAAAAATCAGAGCTGTTTTTGAGGAGTTGTCATCTGAGTCTGTCTTATCGGGATTGGTATTTCCTGCTGTTGTAAGGGGTTTTGTTGACTCTGTTATAGTTGTTTTTGCTGTAGTTAACTCGGTTGTTGTTTCTGTAGTTGTTGTGGTTGTAGTCAACTCTGTTGTCGGTTTAGTTGTTTTCTCAGTAGCCGGCTTTGTTGTCTTCGGTGCTGTTGTCGGATTTATTCCGGGTACAAGATTCAAAGTACCTTCTCCGCTTTTGGGTACGGTAAACTTGAAAGTTTTCAATTGGTTTGTCGGCATGGCATGAATCTGGTCAAGTGCCATTATTCCCATTTCGTAAGTTTTTCCCGGCTCAAGATCTGTGAATGTGCGTGACAAAGCCGGATCCGCAAACTCTCCGCTAGGCAATTTAACTTCAGCCATTACTCCCTCGGAGTTTTTCTTGCAAACTCTGTAAGCATTTGCACCCTTGACCGGCGACCATGAGAGCGTAACCTTGCCGCCCTTTGCTGTCATATCAACTCTTGTTGTCATCCCGGGTACTATCTCATAAACTAATGTATTCTTGTAACCGTTTTTTAAATATTCTACACTAACATAGTGCCAACCACATTTATCGCAATCTTCATCGTATGTAACGGTATATTCCGAGGGTGACGCAATAGAACCGTCATATTTTTTTGCTATAACTTCCGGCATAACCTTTGCACCGGTATAAATGAATTCAGGATTACCTCTGCCTTCGTCGGCAGAAGAATCTTTAAAGCTGGCATAAAGCACTATGTCTTCCGTCGGTTTTGAAGGCTTGATTATAACCTGCGTGTAATGCGGATTTTCAATAACTTCCGTTACCGCCGGTACTGCAAATGCCGATTGTGACAGCAAAACTGCCAATGTGAATACGATAACCAATGCTTTAAAAAATCTGTTTTTCATTTCATTTCATCCTTTCTCTTTTTAGTCTTTCGACCATCTTCACTCTACCATATTCTCTTATTTTCGTCAAGATTTTTCCTTCTACCATCTATTACACGAAATAAAACGAAAAAACTCACACTTTTATGAATTTTTTCTGATAAAATCAATACAATTTAAAAACAAGATTGATTTGCAAGAAAAAATGGGTTATAATAAGAACAGATTTTTTGTCGGAGGTTTATTTATGGATATTACTGCTTTTTATAAATTGAGCTACGGACTTTTTGTTCTTACTGCAAAAGACGGCGAAAAGGATAACGGTTGCATCACAAATACTGTTATGCAAATTTCTCAGGAGCCTCTGACTCTTGCAATCACTGTAAACAAAGATAATTACACAAACGAAATGATTCAGAACACGGGTAAATTTAATGTTTCCGTTCTTTCTGAATCGGCAGACTTTTCTCTTTTTGAACACTTCGGTTTTGCATCAGGCAGAGATACTGATAAGTTTGCTTCTTTCTCTGACGCAAAACGAGCAGAAAACGGAGTTTTATATATCACAAAAAATACAAATGCATATTTTTCATGCAAAGTTCTGCAGTCTGTTGACTGTTATACGCATACCGTTTTTATTGCAGAAGTTACTGACACAAAAGTGCTTTCAGATGAAAACAGTATGACTTATGAATACTATCATAAGAATGTAAAGCCTCAGCCTCAGAAAACCGAAAACACTGCTTGGGTATGTAAAATCTGCGGTTACAGATATGAAGGTGAAGAGTTACCTGCGGACTTTGTATGTCCGTGGTGTAAACACCCTGCATCAGACTTTGAAAAAGTATAAAATAATCATTGTAATTTTTATTAAAATGTGCGATAATACTTTGGTATAAAATTCAGGAGGTAAAAACTCAATGGAAGCAAAGCAAAGAAGCTCCTTTACGGGTAAAATCGGTTTTGTTCTTGCAGCCGCAGGTTCTGCTGTCGGTCTGGGCAACATCTGGAGATTCCCGTACCTTGCCGCAAAATACGGCGGTGGTGTATTCCTTTTGGTTTACATAATTTTATCTGTCACTTTCGGTTTTTCTCTTATGGTTGCAGAAATTGCAATCGGAAGAAAAACAGGACTCAGCGCCGTCAGCGCATACAAAGCTCTTGATAAAAGATTTTCTTTTGTAGGCTATCTGACATCGGCAATCCCGACGATAATTCTTTCTTATTATGCGGTTATCGGAGGTTGGGTTTTAAAATACATCTTCGGATACTGCAGCGGCGAAACAGTTAACATGGCGACCGATAATTATTTTTCGGGTTACATTTCTCAGGTTTCTCAGCCTCTTTTCTGGTTCGTAATTTTCATGGTTCTGACAGCCGTCATTGTTTTATGCGGTGTCGCAAAAGGTATTGAACGAGTCAGCA
>JAFRZS010000238.1 GCA_017442445.1 Clostridia bacterium | reverse complement strand
TACAAATTACCCGATGCGTTGGAAGAAAAAATAGAAGAAATCATACTTGATGAAACAATTGCACCGCCTGTAAAGGTTGGCGGAGATGTCGGAAGAATTACAAGATCGGAAATGGCAATTTTTGATTACATTGAACACGTACGTTCAACGGTAGAGCTTGATTTTTCGGGCATGGACTTAGCATTTGACTGTGCTTGCGGTTCTGCATCCGTTACGGCAACGGAGCTGTTTATAAGACTCGGTGCAAACTGTCATATGTTATCAAACACATATAACGGAACAAACATCAACAGAGATTGCGGTTCCACACATCTTGAAAATCTCAAAAAGTTTGTTGTTGAAAATAAACTAATGGCAGGCTTTGCTTTTGACGGCGATGCTGACAGACTTTTAGCAGTTGACGAAAACGGTGAAGAGGTTGACGGTGACCAGATTATTGCAATCTGTGCAAAAGACCTTAAGGAAAGAGGAAAGCTTAATAAAAATACAGTAGTCGGTACTGTTATGACAAATATGGGCTTTAAAAAATTCTGTCAGGAAAATTCCATTGATGCGGAATTTACAAAAGTCGGTGACAGATACGTTCTTGAAAACATGGTTGAAAACGGATATTCAATCGGCGGTGAGCAGTCAGGTCACGTAATATTCAGTGATTTTGCAACAACAGGTGACGGTCAGGTAACAGCCGCACAGCTTATACAGATTATGAAAAGAACAGGCAAAAGCTTGTCTGAACTCAAAAATGTAATGCAGATTTATCCGCAGGTTATGATAAATGTAAAGGTATCAAATCTCGGTAAGCTCAGATGTAATACCGACAAGGAAATCCAACTTGCAGTTAAAAATGCAGAAAAAGAATTGGGCGATACAGGCAGAGTAGTTTTAAGACCTTCAGGTACAGAGCCTCTTATCAGAGTTATGCTTGAGGGCGAAAACTACGAACAGATAAAAGAACTTGCAGAGGAAATTGCTGCAGTAGTAAAAGAAAGACTTATATAGGAGTTAAAATGAGATTTTCAGAGAATTGGCAGGATTATGAGCTTCTTGATTGCTCAGACGGTGAAAAGTTAGAAAGATGGGGAGATATTATTCTCATAAGACCTGATCCGCAGGCTATCTGGAAGACACCTAAAAAGCATCCTCTTTGGTATAAAGCGGATGCAAGATACATACGCTCATCAACGGGCGGAGGACATTGGGAGGTTTATAAAAAGATTCCTGATGCATGGAAGATATCATACGGTGATCTGACCTTTAATATAAAAACAATGGGCTTTAAGCATACAGGACTTTTTCCTGAACAGGCAGTCAACTGGGATATGCTTAAAGAAACGATTGAAAAAGCAAACAGACCTGTCAGAGTTCTGAATTTATTTGCATATACAGGCGGCGCTACCGTAGCGGCACTTTCAGCGGGTGCAGAGGTAGTGCATGTTGATGCATCAAAAGGCATGGTAGGTTGGGCAAAAGAAAATGCATTATCATCAGGTGTAGCAGACAGAAATATCAGATGGATAGTTGATGACTGTATTAAATTTGCAAAGCGCGAAATCAGACGAGGCAGAAGCTACGATATTATTATCATGGACCCGCCCTCATACGGCAGAGGTCCCGGTGGTGAAGTGTGGAAGCTTGAAAATGAAATTTACGATTTTGTTGAGCTTTGCACACAGCTTTTATCTGATGATGCTCTCATGATGCTCATAAATTCATATACAACCGGTTTGTCACCTGCTGTAATGAAATACATTCTTCAGAGTGTAACCTCTGACAGAAAGGGAACAACCACCTGCGATGAAATAGGAATACAGGTTTCAGGGACAGAGAAAATACTGCCTTGCGGCGGGAGTGCAATATGGACGACAATATAATTAAACTTGAATATGTAACCTTCAGCTACGAGTCGGACGATGAGAAAAAAACGTTACCGCCTGCAGTAAAGGACGTTTACCTCACAGTAAAAGAGGGAGATTTTGTTGCGGTCTTAGGGCATAACGGTTCAGGAAAATCCACACTTGCAAAGCTTTGTAATGCAATAGCAGTACCGCAGAAGGGCAAAGTATTTGTAAACGGTATGGATACCTCTGACGAAAATAATGATATCGATATCAAAAAAACTGTCGGTATGGTTTTTCAGAATCCCGACAACCAGCTTGTCGCAACAATAGTTGAAGATGATGTTGCCTTTGGTCTTGAAAATCTCGGTATGAAGCCTGAGCTTATTCGTGAACGCGTTGATGAGGCATTAAAAATGGTCGGTATGTATGAATTGAGAGAACGACAGCCTCACACACTTTCGGGCGGACAGAAGCAACGAGTTGCAATAGCGGGTATCGTGGCGATGCAGACAAAATGTATCGTCTTTGACGAACCTACAGCTATGCTTGACCCGAGAGGCAGACAAGAGGTAATGAACACCGTTAAGTATCTCAATAAAGAATTGGGAATAACGGTTATATATATAACACATTTTATGGACGAAGCTGTTCAGGCAGACAGAGTTGTGGTTATGGATGACGGAGTGATTATCCTTGACGGTACACCGAAAGAAGTTTTCAAAAATGCAAAAAAACTGAAAGATGTAGGTCTTGATGTGCCGCAATTAACACAACTTGCGCATGAACTTAAAAAAGAGGGTATAGATATGCCTGACGATATCCTGGATGTTGATGAATTTGTTAATGTGATAAAGGAATTGATATAATGCCGGTTTTACAAGCCGTGAATGTATCTCACAGATACACACAAGCATCGCCGACTCAATTTTCGGCAATTGAAAATGTGAATATAGAAATTGAAAACGGAGAGCTTGTCGGTATTATAGGACATACAGGCTCGGGTAAATCTACCCTTGTACAGCATTTCAACGGTCTTTTAAAGCCGACAGAGGGCAAGATTTTACTTGACGGCAAGGATATCTGGGAGTCAAAGAAAACAGTTCATCAGTCCCGATTTAAAGTGGGACTCTGCTTTCAGTATCCTGAATATCAGCTTTTTGAAGAAACCGTGTATAAAGATATAGCATTCGGACCCAAGAATATGAAGCTGTCCGAAGAAGAGATAGACAAAGCGGTAAGAAAAGCAGCAGAATATGTGGGAATATCTGCTTCAATGTTTCAGAAATCTCCGTTTGATTTATCGGGCGGAGAAAAAAGACGAGTTGCTATAGCGGGAGTTATGGCTATGGAGCCTCAGGTTTTGATTCTTGATGAGCCGACGGCAGGACTTGACCCCAAGGGTCGCGATAGAATTTTAGATATGATAAAAGCGTATCAGAAGGATACAAAAAAGACAGTTATCTTCGTTTCTCACTCAATGGAGGATGTTGCAAAATTGGCAACAAAGGTGCTTGTTATGAACAAGTCAAGAGTTGCGATGTATGATACTGTTGATAATGTCTATTCAAGGGCAGAAGAATTGACCGAAATGGGACTCAACGTACCTCAGGTCACAAAAATATTTATGTCGCTTAAAAAACAAGGTGTAGATGTATCGCAAAATATCTATACGGTTGAACAGGGCAAGGCTGAATTACTACGTCTGTTAGGGGGTAGTAAGAAATGATAAAAGATATTACAATAGGTCAGTATTTTTCCGCAAAGTCAGTAATTCACAGACTTGATGCAAGAATAAAAATAATTCTGACAATAGCGTTTATAGTAAATATATTTTTAATCAAAAATTTCTGGGGATTGGGTGTAATAGTTGCAACTCTTATTGCGACAACATTACTTTCAAAAGTTCCCTTTAAAATGATTTTAAAGAGTATAAAACCGATTGTTTTCATAGTTATTTTTACAGCGGTCTTAAATCTCTTTTATATGCAGGACGGCAGAAATTTATTGCCTGAATCGTGGTTCATATCAATAACGGATAAGGGACTTATATTTGCATTTTTCCTTGCGGTGAGAATTATAACTCTGGTTATTGCAAGTTCACTCCTTACGTACACAACAACACCTACAGAGCTTACATTTGCGATTGAAAAATTGTTGTCACCCTTGAAGCTTATAAAAGTTCCCGTCAACACTTTTGCAACAATGATGACATTGGCGCTCAGATTTATACCGACATTGATCGAAGAAACTGACAAAATAATGAGTGCGCAGAAAGCAAGAGGTGCAGATTTAGAAACAGGCGGAATAATTGATAGAATAAAGGCTATGGTGCCGATATTGATACCCTTGTTTGTGTCTTCCTTCAGACGCGCAAATGACCTCGCTTTTGCGATGGAATGCCGCTGCTACACAGACGGTGAAGGCAGAACAAGAATGAAGCAGAATAAAATTTCCTTCAAGGATATTGCGGCACTTGTGATTATAGTTTTAATTACAACAGGTATAGTCTTGTTGAACACCTTTTTTACACATGTAATCTGAGGTAATTTATGAGAAATATTTTAATCAGACTTTCATATAACGGAACTGCATATCACGGTTGGCAGGTACAGCAAAATGCAAAAACTGTTCAGGAAACCTTACAGGATGCAGTTGAAATAATTTTTAATAAGAGAGAAAGCATCACAGGTTGCAGCCGTACTGATTCAGGTGTCCATGCAAATGAATATTACTGTACTTTAAGGACAGAAAATCAGATACCTTGCGAAAGACTTGTGAATGCATTAAACGGAAATCTCCCGTTTGATATAGCGGTTTTATCTTGTGCGGAAGTACCTTTGGAATTTCATCCGAGGTATGATTGCAAAGAGAAAGAATATATCTATAAAATATGGAACAGCGAGATAAGAAATCCGTTTTATCTCAACACGCATCTTCATTATAAATATCAGCTTGATACCGAGAAGCTTGACAAAGTATCAAAGCAGTTTATCGGCACACACGATTTTACATCATTCTGTGCCGCAGGGGGCAGTGTTGAAGACAAGGTGAGAACAGTTAAAAATTTTTCTGTGGAAAGATACGGAAATGAAGTTATAATGCGGGTCTCGGCAGACGGATTTTTATATAACATGGTACGCATTATGGTGGGAACATTGTTGGATGTATCTTCGGGTAAAATTGACGGAGATTCAATCCCTCAGATAATAGAAAGCAAAAAGAGAGAGAATGCGGGAGTGACAGCTCCTGCCCACGGGTTATATCTGAACCGAGTGATCTATTAACAGTTCGCATAGAAAGACAGAGAACCGTCCCCTGTCTGAGGGGAGAAAGGTATGGAAAATATGAGCGAAAAGAAAAAGAGCGCAAATTTAAAGCCTTCAAAAATAATAATTTCAATCTTTTTAATAATTTTTATATTTGCGGTTGTTTTTGTTGTGGCACAGACATTAAGGGGAGTGCCTATGTCAACCGTAACACAGGGAATATCAGACTTTTTTGACTCTTTGAGTGCAGGTCCGGGATATCCTTATTCAAAAGATACAGCAAATATTGAGAGCGTAAAAACTCTTGACAATCAGTTGGTTATTCTTGCAAATGACAAGACATATCTTCTTAACACAACAGCAAAAGAGACACAGGAAAAACAGCATACATATTCCGATCCCACGCTTATTTCGAAGGATGGGGAATTTATTGTTTTTGACAGAGGCTCAGGCCGTATCAGATATTGCGATTCAAAGGGAATTATCTGGGAAAAGGATATGAAGCAGAATGTCATGGCGGCTGATATGTCGGGTAATTCAAGAGTTGCGGTTGCAACAAGAGCGAGTGCAACAAAGTTTATCATGACCGTATATTCCAAAAAGACAGAAGTGCTGTTCCAATGGAACTGCACATCGGGATACATCGCAGATGTTGCAATTTCAGAGAACGGCAAGAATATAGCGGCAATTGTAATATCGGAGAAAAATGCGGAAATTGTTTCAACTCTTTTCATTTTTGCGATAGACGAAAAAGAACCCCTTCAGAAAATTGAATATCAGAAAACAGCTTTGTTTGATGTAAGCTTTTCTGCTAACTCAAAGGTTATAGCAATTGGTAACAATTTAAGAAGCACAGTCACATTAAAAGGCGAGAGAACAGATGATGATATATTCCGTGATAACAAACTCGCAAGTGTCGCGTTTGACTCAACAGGTACATCTGTAATGCAGTTTTTTGAATATTCGGGCGTAAATTCAAATATTCTTGTTATGACGGACGAAAACGGCAAGGAGTGCGCAAGAGTCAAGGTTGACTCAAGCGTAAAAAAAGTAGCTTGCGGTAAAAAATATTTCGCGGCGGTATTGGCTGATAAAATTGTTTGCTTCAACAAACGAGGTAAACAAATCGGTGAGATAAAAGTCAATAATGAAGTTGAAGAAATTTCCATTATCGGTTCGAAATGTTATATTTTCACATCAGGAGTAATAAACAGATATTCTGTGAGAAATAAAATTGCATAATATTGTGAATAAAGAGTAAAAAAGCATTTTAGTTTATTGTTATTTTGAAAAAACTGTGATATAATTACACTTTGGTAAAATCGTTTAATAATATTTGATTGCAAAGGAAGTGAGAGGTTGGAATTTGTAATAGACATAGCACTTATAGCTGTATTCGGAATTACGGTTTTTATGGCATACCGTAAGGGTTTGCTGAAAAGTTTTATTGATTCTTTCGGACTTCTCATTTCGTTTTTCGGAGCTTATAAAATAAGCGGCATGATAAGTCCCTGGATTT
>JAFRZS010000237.1 GCA_017442445.1 Clostridia bacterium | reverse complement strand
GAGCCTGTAAAGTGGTTCGGACCGGGAAATGTCTCTGCAGAAAGCGTTGAAGAGGGTACATATTATATAAGAATAGAAGGTCTCGGCGATTATTATGCAGGACTGACAACTCTTTATGCTCCCTATGAAATTCTGCCTGCAGTATACTGTCCTGATTGCGGCAGACCTGTACACGAGGGAGAGGTTAACGAATATATCTGTCTTCTTATCTCTTTCATTAAGTTAGTTGTTTCCTTTTATAAAACAGTTATAGTCAAATAAACAAACACAGCGAAAGGAGAATAAACAATGAAAAAATTCTTATCAATCATTCTCGCAATCTTAATGGTTGTGACAACAGTACCAATGGCCTTTGCGGCAGACGTAACACCGCCTACAAGAGAGGTTGACGGTAAAATCTATTATGAGCTTGATTCTGCAGACGAGCTTTATTGGTTTGCAGAACAGGTAAACGGTGGCAATGTAGACATAAATGCCATTCTCACCGACGATATAGTAGTAAATGAAAATTTGTTATCTGAAAAACTTATTTTAACTGAAAAAGATGAAGTAAAGACCTCACCGTACGGCAGCGAAACAGTAAAAGTTTGTGTCGCAGAAGTTAAAACCGGTGAGAGTGTCAGGGAATGGATACCTATGGGTACGGATTTGTGGGTAAATATGTATTCCGGACACTTTAACGGCAACGGTAAAACCATTTCAGGATTGTATGTTAATGAAAAGTATGATGATGCAGGATTAGTCGGCAATGCATACGGTTGTACGATTGAAAACTTAACTTTAGAAGATTCCTACTTTTATTGTGAGTATAATTTTGCAGGAGCTTTTGTTGCATTTGCAGAAAACCCGTATGATGAGCAGGTTTATTTGAAAAATCTTGTAAACAAATCTATTGTTTGCGGCAGATGTGCGGGCGGTATTGTCGGATGCGTTCAGGGTACAACAGAAATATCAGGTTGTATCAACTTAGAAACAGTTTATCCTTTTGCTATCAGTAATGGCTACGATTACGGACATAAAGGCGGCGGAATAGCAGGAACAATATTAAATGATTTTTCTGCAACTGACTGTGTAAACCTCGGTAATGCCGAATATGCATTTGTCAGCGGAAATGATAGCTTTACAAACTGTTATTATCTTGACACAGCATCAAAGGGAGTACCTTTTGTTACGAATAATGTTTTAGCTGTTACAGCTGAAGAAGTAGCTTCAGGGCTTGTTTGTGAAAAGATTGGCGGACACAAAACAAAAATCATAACTGAAGAACCTACCTGCACAGAAAACGGTTTTGAAAAAATTGAATGTCTGATATGTGAATATTCAGTAATTCAAAAAGAAATTCCTGCGCTCGGTCATGTTGACGAGGACGGCGACAAGCTTTGTGACGACTGTCATGGTGAAATCAAGGATGTTTGCCCTGATTGCGGCAGACCCATACATGACGATAGCTTTGCACAGAGCCTTATTTGCCTTATTGTTATGTTTATCAACCTCGTTAAATCAATGTTTGCATAAAACATAATTAAACTGTTAAATTCCCGAAAGGAGAATAAACAATGAAAAAATTATTATCAATCATTCTCACAATCTTAATGGTTGTGACAACAGTACCAATGGCCTTTGCGGCGGAATGTGAACATCCGGAAGTTGATGCACGGAAAATTTGCAAAAGCTGCGGTGAATTTACAGGCCCTGTAGCCGTGCTTGGTGAAGGTGTCAACACTTCTGTTACTACAAACGATACCTATATTAAATTTGTTGCACCGGAAACAGCCAAATATCTTTTGCGTTCATCGGACAAAACACGGTATGCTTTTTCCGTTTATGATGAAAATTTTAATAGACTCTATGGAACAAACTCTGTAGGTATAGCATATACCCGAGAGTACGAGAAGGGAAAAACATACTATATCGCTATCATGGTTTATCCTTCAACAAATTATATTGAATCCACATTTACGATGTATCCTGAATGTATAAATCATGTAGGCACAGAGCAGACCTGCATCGGTTATATATGCGATTTCTGTAATAAATATTACGGTGAAACCAATGATGTACACTATGATAGGGGTGACGGCATCTGCAGACGCTGTAATGGATTTGTCGGCCCTGAAATCAAGGCAGGTGAAACCTACAAAGCTGACAGCGGACTCACTAAATATGTTAAGTTCGTTCCCGTTGTTGACGGTACTTATATTATCAGTGCTGATGTTCCTGCATATTCTTATATTGAGCTTTATAAAGAGGTTGACGGAAAAAGGCAAGGCGTCGCATATGAGTCGTGGGGGGACGGATACGGTGAATTAAGCTTATCATACAATTTTACAGCAGGCGAGACTTATTATTTTATCTGTGGGAATTTTGAGGGCTGGCTTATTGAGTATGTAACACTCAGATGTGAAACACACAAAGGTACAGAACAGACCTGCTACGGATATATCTGCGATGCTTGCGGTGAATATTTCGGTGAAGCTCTCGGTCACGATATTGTTACAGATGAAGCTGTTGCACCTACCTGCACAGAAGCAGGTCTCACAGCAGGTCAGCACTGCTCACGCTGTGATGATATGACGGTAGCACAGCAGGAAATTCCTGCGCTCGGTCACGCTGATGAAGATGGAGACACGATGTGTGATAACTGCGGTGAACAGCTCACCTGTGAAGACTGTCTCAGACCTGTACACGGTGACAGCTTTGCAGAAAAGCTTATTTGCCTTATTGTTATGTTTATCAACCTCGTTAAATCAATGTTTGCATAAAACACAATTAAACTGTTAAATTCCCGAAAGGAGAATAAACAATGAAAAAATTTTTATCAATCATACTCACAATCTTAATGGTTGTGACAATGATTCCTATGGCGGTTATGCCGGCAAGTGCGGCTGAAAATCTCGACTATAATATTAAGCTCGAGGTTGTTGATTGGGCTGTTTATGAAACATCAGGTGAGCTCATTGGCGAGTTTAACGCTGTTGATCATGGTGATGCATTTTACGATGTGTCATTGACCCAAGCTGATGACGGAACATTCACCTGCAGCTATCAAATTGCTCTTGAGCGTAACGACGGCAACACAGCGTGGAATGAAAGCAGTATATCCTTCAAAATTGATTCCTGTGAAGATGAATTTATGCAGGAGTTTGAAAAGTCATTCTACAGCAGCTACAATATTTTTTACAATTTAAAGGTAACAAGAAGCGCCGGTCACAGCTTTTCTGATTGGGCGGATGCAGGTGACGGAACACATACAAGAATTTGCTCGGTTTGCAGTGAAACAGAAACACAAAATCACAGTTTCGACGGTGGTAACTGTTTAACAGTCGGGAAATGTGTTTGCGGTCTAAGTTCAATCGACAGCAACGTTCATACGAAACCTGTGAAATATGTTGTCAACAGTGAAAACAACTTTAAGCACGACGAGGTCTATGAATGTTGTGGTGTTATTAAAAGCAATTTAGACCACAAATTTGATTCCAAGGGTATGTGTAAGGAATGTAAGTATCAGTGTGCACATTCATCTTTCACAGACAGTATTTGTGACTACTGTGGATATAATTCTGCTTTTGTCGTAATTGACGGCACTCTGGGTGGCAAAACAACAGCAACCGAAGATGATGTAAATACCTTAGTGGAACAGCTCAAAGGTTATGTCGATAGCGGAATCACAACGATTATCGTAACAGGTAGTGAACCGGCTTTGTATAATTTTTACGGGATAGATACTTCTGCTGTATCTGCGGCACTTTACTACTTAGCTGATGGACGTTCGGATAGCCCATATTGTGGCACAATCGATTTGATACTCCCTGATGTTACGGAAATTGTAGATGACGAGT
>JAFRZS010000236.1 GCA_017442445.1 Clostridia bacterium | reverse complement strand
TTATTGGGTGCGGGTGAAACCCGCCCGACATTCTGCACTCTGCATTCTGCATTCTGCACTTATTAAGCGGTATGTTCCGTTATACCTTAGAATCTAAAGATTGAGGAGAATGGTGCAAGATGTCGTTTTGACGACCTGACGCTGTGCAAAGGCACTGCGAAGGGAGGAAAAGCGGCATATTGTGCCGTTATACTCAATCTTTCAGGCAGAGAGCGAGAACTGCTTTCTGTGCATGGAGTCTGTTCTCTGCTTCATCAAAGATTTCGTCTGCGTGTTTTTCAAATGTTTCAGCTGTGATTTCTTCGCCTCTGTGTGCAGGAAGACAATGCTGTACCATACAGCCTTCATTTGCAACATTGAGCAATTCCTCATTTACCTGATATACACCCTCGAAAACTTTTCTTCTCTCGTTTGCTTCTTCTTCCTGTCCCATTGATGCCCATACATCTGTGAAGATTACATCAGCATCTTTTGCGGCTTCAAACGGATCATTTACAAGTGAGAAGCAATCGTAAGCTTTCGCAAATTCCAAAACTGTGCTGTCAGGCTCATAGCCTTTGGGAGTTGCAACTGAAACTATCATACCCATTTTAAGTCCGCCGACGATAAGTGAGTTTGTCATATTGTTGCCGTCACCGATATAGCACATCTTAAGACCTTCAAGCTTACCCTTATATTCTCTTACTGTCATCAAATCGGCAAGTACCTGACAGGGATGACAGAAATCAGTAAGACCGTTGATTATCGGAATGCTTCCGAATTTTGCAAGATCTTCAACTTCCTTCTGTTCAAAGGTTCTTATCATAATTCCGTCTATGTATCTTGAAAGAACTCTTGCTGTGTCTTCAATAGCTTCGCCTCTGCCTATCTGCAAGTCACGGGGACTTAAAAACAAAGCCTGACCGCCTAACTGATACATACCTGTTTCAAAGGAAACTCTTGTTCTTGTTGATGATTTTTCAAAAACCATTCCGAGAGTTTTGCCCTTGAGAATATGATGCTCAATGCCGTTTTTATTTTCGTATTTAAGCTTATCCGCTAAATCAAGAATTTCTTTGATTTCTGCGGTGCTTAAATCAAGTAATTTTAAAAGATGTTTCATTGTGCTTACTTTGCACTCCTTTTTACATTTTCAGGTGCCGGACCGCCCATTGATAATCTCTGTGATACGCAGGTTTCAAGAGAAATCGCATCATATACATCGGTATCAAAAAGGTCGCACACCGTTTTGTATTCCTCTATCGGTAATTCCTCAAGAGTGAGCTTTTTATCAATACACAAGGCTACAAGCTGACCTGTTGCTTTATAGGCATCTCTGAAAGGCAATCCCTTCTTAACAAGATAATCTGCACAGTCTGTTGCATTGATAAATCCGCCTGCTGCGGCTTTGCGCATATTTTCGGGAATAACAGTCATTGTTTCAATCATCGGGATAAATGCGGTAAGGCACATATTGACTGTATCAAATGCATCAAATATTGCATCCTTGTCCTCCTGCATATCCTTATTATATGCAATCGGAAGTCCCTTCATAACTGTTAAAAGTGTCATCAGGTCGCCGAATACTCTGCCCGATTTACCGCGGACTAATTCTGCGATATCGGGGTTTTTCTTCTGAGGCATAATGCTTGAGCCTGTTGAGAAAGCATCATCAAGTTCAATAAACTTAAATTCCCATGAACACCAGAGAATTATCTCCTCTGAAAAACGGGAAAGATGTACCATAATTATTGAAAGTACAGATGCAAGTTCAATACAGAAATCTCTATCAGAAACACCGTCAAGAGAATTAAGACAGGCTGAATCAAAGCCTAAAAGCTCTGCAGTTTTTTCTCTGTCAATATTGTATGTTGTACCTGCCAATGCACCGCTTCCCAAGGGTGACACATTCATTCTCTTTTTAGCATCGGAAAGTCTTTCGATATCTCTTTTGAACATTTCATAATATGCCAAAAGATGATGTCCGAAAGTAATCGGCTGTGCTCTCTGAAGATGAGTATATCCGGGCATTACTGTTTCTGCATATTTTAACGCAGATGTTTTTAAAACCTCTGTCAGTTCATTTAACTGAGCATCGGTCTTTTCGCACAGTGTACGGAGATATAATCTTACATCTGTTGCAACCTGGTCATTTCTGCTTCTTGCAGTATGAAGTCTTTTACCTGCATCACCTATTCTCTGAGTCAATGTACTTTCAATGAAAGTATGTATATCCTCAGCATCAGGGTCAATGGTAAGTTTTCCTTCGTTGATATCAGAAAGTATCTGCTTTAAACCTTCGATAATTTTCTCGCAATCCTCAGAGGAGATTATCCCCTGAAGACCAAGCATTGTTGCGTGTGCGATACTACCTTCAATATCCTCTTTATACATACGGCTGTCCGTTGCAATCGAAGAATTGAAATCGTTTGTTTTTTTATCCGCTTCTTTAGAAAAGCGACCTGTCCAGAGCTTCATTATTTATTGTTCCTCTCCTGGTCAAGAATAGCCTTAACCTTTATCGGAAGTCCGAAGAGATTGATGAATCCTGCAGAATCGTTCTGGTCATAAACCTCATCAGCATCAAATGTTGCAAATTCTTCGCTGTAAAGTGAATAGGGTGATGTAACACCTGCATTTATCATGTTGCCCTTGTAGAGTTTGAGCTTAACTTCACCTGTAACTGTTTCCTGTGTCTTGTCAACAAAAGCTGAAAGTGCTTCTCTCAAGGGTGTGAACCACTGACCGTAGTAAACAAGCTCTGCGAATTTCTGAGCAACCAATGCTTTATAGTGCTGTGTATCTCTGTCAAGAGTAATTGTTTCAAGTACCTGATGTGCGCGGTAGAGAATTGTTCCGCCGGGTGTTTCATAAACGCCTCTTGATTTCATACCTACAAGACGGTTTTCAACCAAGTCAGCAAGACCGATACCGTTTTCGCCGCCGATTTTATTGAGGTATTCAATCATTTCAACTGCGCCCATTTCTTTGCCGTCAATCTTTGTGGGAACACCCTTTTCAAATGTGAGTGTTACATAAGTTGCCTTATCGGGTGCCATTTCGGGTGA
>JAFRZS010000235.1 GCA_017442445.1 Clostridia bacterium | reverse complement strand
TTACCTGTAGAAGAAACAGTAGCAACCTTGTTGTTTGAAGAAGACCAGGTAACAGAAGTGCCCGCAGGACTTACAACAGGAGCAAAAGTGCTTGATTTACCGACAGGCCATCTGATAGCATCAACAGTAATCTGAACAGATGTGGATTTTGAGTAAACAGTTACGGTACAGGTGTCATAAGCGCCTGAGCCGTCAGCTGCCTTACAGGTGATAGTAGCAGTACCGACACCGACAGCGGTTAATTTACCTGTAGAAGAAACAGTAGCAACCGTGTTGTTTGAAGAAGACCATGTAACAGAAGTACCTGCAGGACTTACAACAGGAGCAAAAGTGCTTGATTTACCGACAGGCCACCTGATAGCATCAACAGTAATCTGAACTGTTGTAGGTGTTGTCATAAGAGTATATTTAACTGAATTATCAACTGCATATTTATATGCGGTTGCGTTTTTATAACACTCAACTGAAGACTTGGAAGAGCCAAACAAAATGTTTTCACCGATAGCAGTATCGCTGTTTAAGAAGGTGACTTTTTCCAAATTAGCACAGTTCATAAAAGCAAAAGCTTTGACTGTTTTTAAAGTCTTGTGGAGAGTGATGTTTTTAAGATTTAAAGAATAAGCAAACGCATTTTCAGAAATGCTTGTGACCGAAGACGGTACTGTAAATGATGTGTCTGATTTTGCATTAGGATATATATATAATGTTGTTTTGTTTGCGTTGTAAACTACACCGTCAACACAGACAAAGTTTCCGTCTTTGTCTGCAGTGATTTCTGAAAGATCAGGACAATTATTGAATGCAGATGAGGAAAGATTTACGAGATTTTTCGGAAGATTTACGGAAGTGATTTCCTCACAGCCGAAAAATGCATAATCGCCGATTGTTTTCACACTTGAGGGAAGTGTAACGGCTTTAAGGTCAGAGCAATTATAAAAAGCTCTTTCGGAAATTGTTTCAAGACCTGAAGCAAAAGCGACGGACTCTGTATTAGACTCTGAAAAAGCACCGATGCCGAGAACTTTTACAGAAGCGGGAACGGTTACGCTTTCAAGAGAAGTATCATAAAATGCATAGTCGGAAATCTTTGTAACAGTTGAGGGGACAGAATAAGAATCTGCAGATTTTCCTTCAGGGAAGCAGATGAGTTCAGTCTTATTCTTATTAAAAAGAATTCCGTTGTCAGAAGAAAAATCTGAGTTTGCAGAGTCAACCGTAATTGTCTGAAGCTTATCGCAGTCAAAGAATGCTGCAACACCTATGGAAGTAACACCCGATGCGATTGAAACTGTCTGAAGATTGTTGCAATCAGCAAAAGCGTGTGTTTCAAGAGTCTTTACGGAAGCCGGAACAGTAATTGATGTAAGCTTATCACAATCGGAAAAAGCATAAGCTCCGATTGTTGCTGTGTTGTAGCCTCCGAGGGTTGAAGGAATTTCAAGTTTACCTGAAACAGATGTATCTGAAAGACCTGTGATTTTTGCATCGGTACCTGAAATTACATATATAAAATTACCTGCCTGTAATGAAAAGCCGGTTAAATTTAAAACAGATAAAACAGTTACCAATGAAAGCACAAAAGCTAAAATCTTGTAACTAAATTTTTTCAAAATAAACACCTCCATTATAGATAAATACATTTTATCACAAAATAATATATATTTCAATAAAAACTACTGCGAATTAACAATTTTTGTGATATAATATATTGGAAAATAAAAAACGAAAGGAAGATACTGTCTTCGCAGAGGTGGAGTCTGCGGTTTCAGTACATTACCGTATTATGAAATTATTGGCGATAGACGGAAACAGTATTATCAACAGAGCCTTTTACGGAATAAAACTTCTCAGCACAAAATCGGGACAGTTTACAAACGGAATACAGGGTTTTATGAATATAATGACAAAGCTCAGAGCACAGATAAAACCTGATGCTGTTGCCGTTGCATTTGATTTGAGAGCTCCTACATTCCGTCACAAAATGTATGACGGATATAAAGCGGGAAGAAAGGGTATGCCTCCTGAACTTGCAAGTCAGATGCCGATATTGAAAGAATTACTCAAGCACCTCGGAATAAAAATTGTTGAAATAGAAGGCTACGAAGCTGATGACATTCTCGGAACTTTGTCAAAGGCTTGTGTCGGTGACGATTTCTGTTTTATTGCAACGGGCGACAGGGACAGTCTGCAGTTGGTCGGCGACAATACAAAGGTCTGCCTTGCAACAACAAGAGAAACGATAATTTACGATACTGATAAGATTATGGAAGAATACGGTGTCACGCCGTCAGGACTCATTGAAATAAAAGCGTTACAGGGTGACAGCTCAGATAATATCCCCGGAGTTGCGGGGATAGGCAAAAAAACTGCGGGTGACCTTATTCAGCAGTTTAAAACAATTGATTATATTTACGAAAATCTTGACGAAATAGAAATTAAAAATTCTGTTCGCGAAAAGCTCAGGGCAGATAAAGAAAAAGCTTATCTCAGCCACAAATTAGGAACGATTGACAGAGATATTCCGATTGATACATCTCTTGAATCATACATTGTATCAGAACCCGATTCCGAAGCGTTCAGGATTCTTGCGGAGCTTGAAATGTTCTCGATGATTGAAAAGCTCGGAATTGAAAGAACGAGTGAAGATGTAACCGATGAAGTAAAAGAAAGCGTTGAGATAAAAGAAAATGTAAATTTAAAAGACCTTGAAAACAAACAGATTTTCATAATTCCTGATACAGATTGCGGATATATTGCATGGGATAATTTTGTTGCAAAAATTGACGAGGATTTAACGGAAGAAATTTTATCTTCAGAGCTTGAAAAAGTGACGGCAGACATAAAAGCAATCTACGAAAAATATCCCGATCTTGAAATCGGAAATGTCATTTTTGACACAGCTTTAGCAGGATATATTCTCAATCCTTCTGCAAACAGCTACGAAATTTCAAGACTTGCACAGGAGTATGCAATAAACATTCCCGAATGTGACGATGAATATATCCGTATTGTGTCACTTGCAAAAAGCTATGAAATTCTCAGCAAAAAGATAGAGGAAAATAATCAAACAGAGTTGTTGAAAGAAATTGAAATGCCTCTGGCACAGGTACTTGCCGATATGGAGGAAACAGGTTTTCTTGTTGACCGCTTCGGTATTGAAGAATTTTCCGAAGATCTTGACACTAAGATAAAATCGCTCACACAGGAGATTTATAATCAGGTCGGATATGAGTTTAACATCAATTCTCCGAAGCAGTTGGGTGAGGCACTTTTTGAAAAGCTCGGTTTACCTGCGAAGAAAAAAACCAAGAGCGGATATTCCACCAATGCAGAGGTTCTGGAAGCTTTGGTAGAAGAACATCCCGTAATTGAAAAAATTCTTTCATACAGAACACTTGCAAAGCTTAAATCAACCTATTGTGACGGACTTTTAAAAGTTATTACTCCCGACGGAAGAATACACTCAACACTTAATCAGACGGAAACAAGAACGGGCAGAATTTCATCAACTGAGCCCAATCTTCAGAACATACCTGTCCGTTCTGAAATCGGCAGAGAGATGAGAAAATTTTTCATCGCAAAACCCGGTTATGTATTGGTGGATGCCGACTATTCGCAGATTGAACTCCGTGTTCTTGCTGATATTGCCGATGATGAAAATATGATAAATGCTTTCAACAACGGTGATGATATCCACTCAATTACAGCTTCTCAGGTATTCAATATGCCTCTTGAATTGGTAACACCTCTGATGAGAAGCAGAGCGAAGGCTGTCAATTTCGGAATAGTTTACGGTATAGGTGCATTCTCGCTCGGTAAGGATATCGGAGTATCCCGTGCAGAAGCTGATAAATATATAAAAGGATATCTTACTCACTATTCAGGTGTTGACAAATATATGAAAGATGTCGTTGAAAAAGCAAAGGATGACGGCTTTGTTTCGACAGTATTCAACAGAAGAAGATATCTTCCCGAGCTTACAGCCTCAAACGGAATGCTCAGAAGCTTTGGTGAAAGAGTTGCAAGAAATATGCCTATACAGGGAACAGCGGCAGATATAATCAAGATTGCCATGGTTAAGGTATGGAAACGGCTCAAAGATGAAAATCTTGATGCTCAGCTTATAATGCAGGTACACGATGAACTGATTGTTGAAGCATCGGAAGATATTGCTCAGACAGTAAAGCAGATCGTCAAGGAAGAAATGGAAAATGCTTGTAAGATGAAGGTATCGCTTCTTGCAGATGTAAGCATGGGAAAATCGTGGTACGATGCAAAGGAATAAAGATATGAAAGTTATTTTTGTTTGTATGGGAAACACCTGCCGCAGTCCTATGGCAGAAGGAATTTACAAAAAACTTCACGAAGGAGAAGATGTTCAAATCGGAAGCAGGGGTATCGTCACATCAGACGGATTTCCTGCTGCAGAAAATGCAATAGAAATTATGAAGCAGATGGGTATTGATATATCGGAGCACAAATCAAAAAGGATAACAAAAGAAGACCTTGATGCTGATAAAATTTTCTGCATGACAGAGGATATCTACTCGTTTTTTGTAAAAAACGGTGTTGATAAAGAAAGACTTGAAGTTCTTGGCGGCGGAATTTTTGATCCCTACGGCGGCGATCTTGAGGCTTACAGAATGTGCGCTGAAAAAATCACAGAAAGTCTTAGGAATAAATAAAACAAAAATCCGAACAATACTACCGAAAGAGGTGTTATTGTTTGGATTTTTTAATGTTTCTGAAAGCTTTTATTATAGGAGGACTTATCTGCGTGATAGGTCAGATTCTCATTGATATAACAAAGCTTACTCCTGCAAGAATACTTGTGTCTTTTGTTGTTATCGGAGTAATCCTCGGCGGTATAGGAATTTACGAACCGCTGAAAGATTGGGCGGGGGCAGGAGCTACCGTACCTATTACGGGATTTGGTTACAATCTTGCAAAAGTAACAAAAGAAATGATTGACCAGGAAGGGTGGCTCGGAATTTTAAAAGGCCCTCTCTCAGCAGGTGCTGTAGGCATAACCGTTTCTGTATTAGCGGGACTTATAGTATCAATATTTGCAAAACCGAAAGAAAAATAAGCGGCAGCCGCCGCTTAAATTTTTTCCATAGAGTCTGTGAAGCTGTTGACAGCATCAAGTGTTTTACCTGATATCATAATTGCAATAACTCTGTTTTCAATTTTTCTGTATGCAAAAACGAAAACCTCACCAGTGACTGTTGATGTGCCTGTTATTGAGAGATATTCTTCCTCTGCGATTTTTATTCTGTCGGTAGGCTTTACGCCTTCAATTTCTTTGAGCTTAAGGTTTTCCATAAGCTCTTTTCCGTCTTTATGATATTCAACGTAGTCGGTCCAGTATTCTTCTTTGTCACAGCTTGAAAAATGCAGAGTAAAACGGCTTATATCCTTTTTACCGCTTTCGTCCTCAATGGCGATATCGTAAGCAAGTATTGAGTTCCCGTTTGTTTCAAGCTCGTCTGTTGTGTTTTTGTATCCTTCGGGGATATTGACTTTAAGACCTATCCATTCGTTTGAATAAACATTTCCGACATAATCTCCTTTATGTTCAAAGGCGGTAGTGGTTTCTTTTTTTGTAGTTGTTTCCATGGTTGCAGATGTAGTGCCGGTTGTAGTGGTAGTGACGTTTTTTTCTTCTTTTCCGATGCTTGAAAGTATTACGGAAAGTGTTGCAACAAGAACAATTATTACAGCAAGAATTATGAACTCTTTTTTTGTTTTGTTTTTCATAACCTTTTTAAAATCAGAGTGTCCGCATTTTGAACACTTCTTGATGTTGTCTTCAGCTTTCTTTCCGCAGTTAATACACTGTTTCACGGTATCACCTCTTAAAACAGTATAAATCCTGAACGGCACCTAAGTCAAGAAAAAATATACAATAATTTGCAACGAACGGTGTTGAAAAATGTTAATGTTTGTGATACAATGTACTTGTAGGAAATTGCGCAAGGAGGAAACTAATATGGATATAATGGATATAGTAGCAAAAGGTATTTTTAAAATAACAAAAAGCTACGGCAAGAAAATTGCCAAGAAAAAAACTGCACCTGTAATTGAAGATGTAATGCCGACAGTGATTTCGGGAAATACATATCGCGCAGGTTATTCAAAGGCAGAAATTATGCCTGATCTCAACTCAGGTAAAACATATTACATAGCAGGTCACGGCTCAGGTCACGTAATGGACGGAGTAATTTCTCCCATTTATACAAGTGCTGTCTGGCTTGACTGCGGTGATGATAAGGGTATTATCTGGATAAGTGCAGATATCATCGGACTTACACATATTGAAGGTGATATTGTACGCGAAAAAATCAAGGCTTCAGGAATCGTTCCTGAAGGCACACTTGTAAATATCAGCTGTACACATTCACATTCAGGTGTTGATACAATCGGATATTGGGGTAAACCCACTTTCTCGATTCCTTCAGACGGTAAGGATCCGGATTATATGAATATGCTTCTTACAACAATGGCTGATGTAGCTGCTAAAGCATATCAGGACAGAAAAGAAGGTAAATTATATTCAGGCTCTGTTGTAGTTAAAGACGGACTTCATTCAAAGAGAAAATTCGTTGACAAGCACGAAGTTTTGTCAAGAATCCGTTTTGCTCCCAATGACGGCGGTAAAGAAATCTGGATTATGAACTTTGGCGGACACCCCAATTCACTTGGCGGTAAGAACAGAAAATTAAGCGGTGAATATCCCTATTTCATGCGTGAAGAAATCGCAAAGACTTCAAATGCAGAAGTTCTTTTCGGTATCGGACCCATCGGCGGAATGGATGCTGCACAGCTTGATTGGGAGGATAAACTCCACTGTGTACAGCTTCAGGGTAAAATGCTTGCAGATGCAGTATTGAAGATTGACAACGAAAAAGAACTTGAACCTCAGATCAAGTATATCTGTCAGCCGTTCTATCTTCCTGTAAGTAACTATGTTCTCGGATTCCTTGCTATGCGCAAGGTAATGAGCTGTAATCCTTATCCGAATCCCGACAGTACATTGGGACTTGCACTTCTTACAGATATGACATATATGACATTCGGAGATCAGAAGATATTACTTCTTCCCGGTGAAAATTTCGTTTCAACAGTATTCGGAAGCTATAACCCCGCAGAAACATCTGCAACAGGTGAAGGTGAAGACTCCAACCCGCTTCCGCTTGTTGAAATCGCAGACGACAGAAATATGATAGTCTACGGCGTATCAAATGATATGACAGGCTATGTTGTACCTGAAAATGATTTCATACTCAATAAAACTCAGGCATATCTCAATGTTGCAAAAGACCGTTTCGGAGATAAGCATTATCACGAAACAAACGGCATGGGTCCGAACGCACAGAGAATAATTGCTGATACATTCGCAAAGGTAATTAAAAATTTTAACTGATTAACTAAGCCGCTTCTTATGAAGCGGCTTAAACATATGGAGGCACAATTATTATGAACGGAAAATATACTTTGGACATGACCAAAGGACCGTTTTTGAAAAAGATAGTTCTGTACAGCATTCCGTTGATTCTGACGGGATTGCTTCAACTTGTTTACAACACTGCGGATATTATCGTTGTCGGCAGATTTGCAGGAACACACTCCCTTGCGGCAGTCGGAGCAACAAGTAATATTGTAGCATTGATTTTTAATCTTTTTATAGGTTTATCAACGGGTGCTTGTGCCGTTGTTGCAAAGCACATCGGTGCAAAAGATGACGAAAAAATATCCAGGTCATCGCACACCTCAATTGCGTTAGGAGTAATTTGCGGTGTGATATGCGCGTCAATAGGTTTTTTCTTTGCAAGACCGATACTTGTTTTGTTTGATACACCTGCAGATATACTTGACCTTTCAACGCTTTATCTTAAAATATTCTTTTTAGGCGCTCCCGCATCGCTTGTTTACAATTTCGGTTCATCGGTTGTCAGAGCGATGGGTGATACAAAACGACCACTTTACATCTTGCTTTTTTCGGGAATTTTCAATGTAGGTCTTAACTTGTTTTTTGTAATCTCTTTTAATATGGGTGTGGCAGGTGTTGCGACAGCCACAATAATTTCACAGTACATTTCGGCTGTATTGATATTGATAATAATGAACAAGCTTCAGAACAGCTGTAGGCTTGATTATAAAAAAATCCGTCTGAGCAAATCTGAGCTTAAAGAAATATTATATATAGGTCTTCCGGCAGGACTTCAGAGCGTACTGTTCTCACTTTCAAACAATATAATTCAGGCGGCGATAAATTCCTTCGGCTCGGTTGTTGTCGCAGGAGTGACGGCAGGTTCAAATTACGAGAGTTATATTTTCACCTGCGCCAACGCCTTTGCAATCACATCAATGACCTTCTCTTCACAGAATTACGGCGCGAAAGAATACAAGAACATGGGAAAGGTACTGTCGTGCTGTACACTTCTGACCTGTATTGTAGGACTTTCGATGTGTGCCGTCGGATACTTTTTCCCCAATATGATTATAGGACTTTTCTCAACCGATCCCGCAGTTATTAAAGCGGGAGCAGAAAGACTTGTTTTTATAATGCAATCGTATATTTTATGCTGTCTTATGAATCTTATGGGAGGACAGATAAGAGGTATGGGGCGTTCAATTGAACCTCTTATAATATCCTTGCTTGGTGCTTGTGGCTTGAGAATACTGTGGATTTATACAGTGTTTGCAACACACAGAACACTTATAACACTTTATTGGTCATATCCTATGTCGTGGGGAATAACCTTCTTGGTGTATATCGTTTATTATTACATTCTCAAAAGAAAGCTTAACAAAGCTAACGCGTAATTCCGCCGAGTCTTACAAAGACCTTCTGCTCGTTTGACAGAACAAAACCGTCCTCGGTTTTTTGTAAAACAACGGTTGGTACACTTACTCCCGTACTCATGTAATCGGAATTGTTTCTTGCTGTCATAATTCCGATTACTGCAAGAGCAACCAACAGAATAAATGTAAGTGTCAGGGTGTATGCCCTTAAAATTTTAGCAGTACCTATTTTCATTTTAATCACCGTTTTATTTAGTAGTATATTTTTCAAGCATATCGCAAAGTGATAATCCGAACAGTTTTCCTGAATAAACAGCCTCATCAAGAGTATTGGCATCTGTTCCGATTTCAACAAGGATTGAACAGGTTGTAAGATTCATATTATATTTTCTTGCAGAAAAAAGAACAGGGCGCATAAGTCCTGGGAATCTGTCCTCACAGGCTTTCTGAACCTTCATAGTGAATTTCAGATTTTCATACCAGTCGGGATAGTTTTCGATTCCTTGCTCCTGACAGCCTGTAATAAGCATAATCTGCGCTGCTTTCTTCCCGTTAATTTTATTAACGGGTTTTATTTTTGTACCGTCATCGGTTTGTACGGCATCTCTGTGCACGTCAAGTACAATTTTTATGTTGGGGTATTTCTCAAGATATTTTTTTATCGTTTTTTCAGAGCGATCGTAAGAGCCGTTGTATTTGGTATCGTGTTCTGTTGTATCGTGAATAACCTGATAGCCTTCGGACTCAATGGCTTCTTTTATCGCAAGACCGACTCTTGCAACATTACGCGAAGTATCAGATGTTCTGCTGACATAATTCTCGGCATAAAAGTTGCGGTCAAGAATTTCATAGCCTTCCGTTGTGTGAGTATGGACTATTAAAACAGCAGGTTTTGACTTATCGATTTTCAGATCAATTTCTTCATTGAGAGTTTTTAAAAAATCAACTTTTGCTGTTTTGGTAGTATTTTTTATCCCGACATTTTCTGCAACAGCATTTGCCGTTTCGTTTGTGTAGGTGCTTTCTACAATAGTGCCGTCTTTTTTATCTTTAGCAGAATTGATTTTTGCTTTTTCTATAAGCTTTAAAATATCATCAGGAATATCTGTAAGCTTTTCAACCTTTGCCGTAGATGTTGTCTGAGAATTTGCGGAAGATACGGTTACTGTAGTAGCCGTTTCGGTTTCAATATTTTTCAGTTCCTGAGAAATCATGCGCGATGCACTTTCGGGCGCGGCAAGACCCACGCAGAATAAAGCGAGGTTCCCTATGCTCTCCTGACTTGAAAAAAAGATTGAAGAAAAGACTATTACCACTGACAGAATAAGAGAAAAAAGAGTTTTGATTTTCATACGCACCTCCGCATATTTCAGGTTCACATTTATATATATGCGGAGATTTTTATTTTAACCCACTAAGGATAGAATATCTTCTGCAGAAATATCGGGGTGCAGAGCGCAGTTTATGGACATAGCTATAAGCCTTGAGGCTCTTTCAATCAGCAGATCAATCTCACGCGGAGTAATCATCATCTGCTCGACCTCATGTCCGAGAGCTTTTCTCATAGCGTTTTCGTCAATTTCATTTTTTTCACCCTGAAGAATATCATAGGCTAAGGTTGCGGCATCAACAACGGTCGGCACACCGACAGCGATTACAGGTACGCCGAGAGTTTTGCTGCTGATTGTGGCTCTTGCGTTACCGACACCCGACCCGGGAGTAATACCTGCATCGGAAATCTGTACCGTACAGCCTAACCTTTTAAGGCGTCGCGATGCAAGAGCATCAACGGTTATAACAGCAGACGGCTTTATCTTTTTTACAATACCGGCGATTATTTCGCCTGTTTCAATTCCTGTCTGACCGAGAACTCCCGGACTTATTCCTGCAACTGACCTGAGTGATGGCATTCCTAACGATTCTCTGAATTCAGCAGATAAATGCCTTGTTGCGAGTATCATCTGCGCACACTTAGGACCGAGTGCATCAGGCGTGATATTTTCGTTTCCGAGACCCACCACCAGAACTGTGCCGTCATCTGAAGGCAGAAGCTTTCTCAATTCTTCAGCCAAAGCTTCAAGTCGTCCGTCAAAAATTTCTCCGTCTTTTGAAAATTCGGGTACTTCAACTGTAATATATCTGCCGACAGGTTTACCGATTTTCTTTGAACCGATTTCGTTTTCAATATTTATGGAAGTTATTTTTACATTGTTTTTATGCTCACTATAGCTTGAAACGCCCTCAATTTCCGATGCTCCGAGTATCTCCTGCCGTTCAAGTGCAAGGTCAGTTCTGAAGTTCATAATACCACCTCAGATATAGTATTGCCGTTTTTTTTCAAAAACACTTGCTTTTTTTTGAAAATGATGATATTATATTTGAGTTATAGGACGAAAAGGAGGTGTAACCGTGCCCAATATTAAATCAGCTAAAAAACGTGTTAAGACAACTGCTGTAAGAACAGCTCGCAACAAGTCCGCTAATTCAGCTCTTAAGACAGCTATCAAAAAGGCTAATATCGCAGTTGATACAGCTGCTGCTAATAAGGATGAGCTTATCACAGCTGCTATTAAGAAGGTTGACCAGGCTGCAGCTAAAGGTCTTCTTCACAAGAACAACGCAGCTCGTAAGAAGTCAGCTCTTGCTAAGAAGCTTGGCTAATAAGTCTGAATTCTTAGCTTAAAAAATTGTTGCAACAAAGAAATAATCCCCCGAGTTCGCTCGGAGGATTATTTTTATTCTATCTATTACTTGACATACAAGCAAAAGTTGGGATATAATAATAAAAACATTAGCGGAGGTTAAAAATATGGACGGATTAAGGATAATATTCAGAATAATAGGTATAGTTTTTGCACTTGTCGGTGTGTTGGCAGCTGCTTATCATTTTATCACAAAGGCTATAAACAATACGCGTTATTTCTGCGATGAGGATGCAGACATAGTTGATTGTGAAGGCGTAAAAGTGGTTGATGAGGAAGAAGTACCTCAGGAAGAAGCAACAGAGCCGACAGAAGAAACATCCGAAGACACAGCAGAATAATGTAAAAATCAAACAGGCAGTCAAAGGCGACTGCCTGTTTTAATATAGGAGATGCTTATGAGAAAATTTATAATTGATACCGATATCGGAAGCGACGATGCGGCGGCACTTATAATGGCGATGAAAAATCCGGAAATTGATATTCTTGGTATTACAACAATAGGCGGAAATATTCCGCTTGAAAACACAACGAGAAACGCCTTGCAGGTAGTTGAAGAATGCAAAAAAGAAATTCCTGTATATAAAGGCGCAGACAAACCTCTTAAAAGGGATTTGGTCACGGCAGGGAATGTCCACGGCAAAGACGGAATGGGGGATAAAGGGCTTATTCACCCGACACGAAAAGCAGAAGAAAAAAATGCAGTTGATTTTATTCTTGAAACAGTAAAGAAAAATCCCAACGAGATAGAAATAGCTGTACTCGGACCTGTTACAAATATTGCCCTCGCGATTATAAAGGACAGAGAAACAATGAGCAAAGTCAAGCATATCTGGTCAATGGGTACAGCAGGTTTCGGAAAAGGCAATATGTCGCCCGTTGCAGAGTTCAATGTATTTGTTGATGCAGAAAGCTATGACATAATGTTGAACTCTCAGATACCGGTAACTATTGCGGGATTTGACCTCTGCCTCGGTGATGCAAGTTTTACACCCGAAGAACTCACAGAACTTGCAAAAACACCGCTCGGCAAATTTATCACAGATTGCAACTCAACAAGACTCAAATTCAACGAAGAAATTACAGGCACTCCGTATGTTGACCTACCCGATGCAGTCGCTATGGCGACGGCACTCTATGAAGATGTCATCACAGAAAAAATAGAGGCATACTGCTACTGCTGTACAAAAGAAGAAGCCACCTACGGTCAGGTCATAATCTACGATATTTCCAAACCTTATACCGTAACCTACAACATCCCCAAAACCAATACAACAGTAATAAAAACTATTGATGTTGATAAATTCAAATCTTATCTGAAAGAAGCATTGAAATAAAAAATAAACCTCCTTGTATTTGGTAATACCATTTTACAAGGAGGTCTGTGTTTTGTCGGGTGTGTGGATTATAAAATATCGTCTTTTGTTAGACTATTCTCATATCCACATTTTGAACAAGTCCAACTGTCGTCATACGGATCAAAACCGCTTTGAATATTAAGATGTGCATCGCATTCATCGCAATACCAATTGATACCCATTACATTTATTTTGTCTTTTTCCTCGTCGTATTCTATTTCTCCAGCTTCAATTTCGTAATCGCAAGAATCACATATCCAAGTTGTTTTATCTTCATCCCAATAACATTTACTATTACAAATAGGACAAGTAGCACCGTCGCTAAAATCCTTTGTGAATGAACTTAATAAATCTGAAAAAAATCCCATTTCGTTGTCTCCTTCTTTTGTTTCTTCTTTTTTATTTAATGTTGAAGATAATTCTTCACAAATTGAAGCAGCTTTCAAGCAAAAATCACGAGCCTTTTCCATGCGTTTAGTCTTACAGTCTTGACATATCGTAGCATCAGGATTGTTTAGCAGCTTTCCGCAATCCTTGCATTGGCCTTTTATGTTTGAAAAGGTGGTATCATTGTTAAAACCACATTTTTCACAAATATGACTTTCTGCTTTCCTATTGAAACTCTTTTGAATGTTTAAATATGTTTCACATCCATCGCAAAACCAAAAAACAAAGTCATCCAAAAACTCGGATTCAGGAAGAGAATAATTACAACTATTACAACTCCAACTTTTGCTGGTTTTTGAAAAATGCATTTTTTGATTACACACCGGACAAAACATCCAGCGTTTTATATTTTTAATATAAAAATATGTTACTGTATCTATTAAACTCATAAGAAGCCTTCTTTCGTTTATGAATAATTAGATATCTTATTTAAAAGTTTTTTATCCACAAAGTAGGGATTGGTTTTATCTCCTAATTTTTCAATTAAGATAGCATCTCCATCAGTTTCCAAAACCCGAAATTCGTTGCCGACTTCAAATTTTAATCCTTCATTGCTTTCGCCTGGAGCAGTAATTTTATATATAATATCGTTCTTTTTTCTTGAAGCTTCCTTTTTGACTTTTAATCTTTTTGCTATTTTTGAACCTCCGATAAAAGCACCAATTCCCCCTGCCGCGCCGACAGTTGTGCTACCAGCGACAATTAATCCTATAAATTTTTCTACACCGCCGAACTTTTTAGCTAAAGTTGTGAATTTTTGGTATGCACCTAAATTGCTCATTTTAATTCTCCTTTGTGATTATTTTTTTCAGCCATTTAGAACTAGCTAATATAGCTGACCCTAAAACGGGAGCAACAGCAGGACTTGCCAAAACAGCAAGAACAGCATTTACGCCTGCAATAGCACCGCTTGTGATAGCCGTTTTTGATGTTTTATCTAACATTTCAATAGTAGCTTGTGCTTTCTGCTCATTTTCAGGAGTATCATATGAATCGAGCAGAATATGTACTACATTTGCCAACAACTCATTTTCAGGGTGTTCAGCAATTTCATAATCTATAATAGTGCGGATTGCGATATATTGAGTTTTTGACATCTTGCTTTTTCTTGTCTCAATATTGCTGATAGTTTGTTTTGTAACTCCGATAAGTTCTCCGAGTTCCTCACTGGACCAACCGGCAATCTTTCTTATTGAAGGTAAGCTTTGAGTAAGCTTTTCAGTTTCTCTTTCTATATATTTTTTCAAGAAAATCACCTCTTGTATAAAAATATATCACAATTTAATAATTTGTCAAGTGTTTTTTACAAATTTAGATATTTAATAATATTCTTGACTCTACACAACAAAAAACCAAGGCTATTACTAACCTTGGTTCTTTCTTTTTTTGTCACAATTGATTTTGTTTTTGAAAATGAAATCGTGCTTTGCACGATGAAATCCAAACAAGTTTGGATGAAATCTGCTTTGCAGATGAAATTAAATCCGTCAGACTCCCGACGAAGTCGGATTTCATCACGAAGTGATTTCATCTGTCGCAGACAGATTTATTCCGTCAGAATGACGGATTTAGTTGAAAAAAGCACTTGCAATCGCAAGTGCTTTTTTATGGTGGAGATGGCGGTAATCGAAACCGCGTCCGAAAATCAATCCGTCCGACTTTCTACGAGTGTAGTCAATCTTTTGAAATTCCCGTCACCATACGCCGATTGACAGGCTTATGGCTTCGGTAGTCCTTTAATTCATGATCGGATACAAGACCCTCTCCGATGCACGTTCACTGCTAATCGACGCCGTTATCTGAGCCGCAGTACTCTCAGACACGACGGCTGCTTAATTAAGCAGCAAGTAAAGTTGTATTGTTGTCGTTTATTTTTATAAACTTGTGGCTTTTATAGTGGTTCCACACCACTACTCGCTTATCAGAGTTCATAACCCCCGTCGAAATCCTTTCATCCCCGTATTATTTGTTTTTAACAGAGCACTCGATTGTTCTGTCGGCATCGCGTTTTGCGGCAACTTCACGCTTATCATAAAGCTTTTTACCTTTGCAAAGACCGATTTCAAGCTTTGCTCTGCCTTTTTTGAAATATAGACTTAAAGGAATAAGGGTGAGTCCCTGCTGTTTTGTAACACCTAACAGACGACGAATTTCTCGTTTGTGCATCAGAAGTCTTTTAACACGCATCGGGTCGCGGTTAAAAATATTTCCGTGCTCATAGGGACTGATGTGCATACCGTTGACGAAAATTTCGCCCTTATCAATACTGCACCAGGAGTCCTTAAGATTAACCCTGCCCATTCTTATCGACTTAACCTCTGTTCCGAAAAGTTCGATTCCGGCTTCCATTGTTTCCAGAACGAAATAATCGTGATAGGCTTTTTTATTTTTTGCAACAGTAGTATTATTTGCGTTTTCGCCCAAAGTATCACCTCAAATCATCTAATTCTCGGGTCGAAAATAAGTTTGTATCTTAATTTTTTAACTGCGTCAACAAATTCTTTTGTTGACTTGATATCATCATAGAAAAGCATACCGCTTGTTCCGATTGCATCAATTCCTTTTCTCTCAAGGTGGTGACAGTCAGATCCTGCCGTCATAATGAAATTATTCTCAATCGCAAGAGCGAATGCTTTTTCGTTGTGTTCTTCGTGACTCGGATGGCCGTTAAAAACCTCAATGCCGTCAATGAAATCAAGGTAATCTCTTGTGATGTTTGGTCTGAACGGGTGCGCCTGAATCAGAAGTAAACCGTTATCGTGAGTAATTTTTGAAACCTCAGGAAGAGTCAATTTCTGAAGATTTTCGTGTTCGTAGAGAAAGTCTTCATCAATTCCGTAAATAAGGTAATCGTTGTTGTGATCATCAAGGTGAAGCTCAACTCCGAGATAAACCTCAAGCCCGAGCTTTTTACCTTCATCAAGTGCTGTGTGATAACCGACAAGCAATTTATCAATTACATATGACCACGGCTGTGTACCGTCGTAACCGTAAAATTTTCTGGAATGTCTGGTGTAGAGATGATCGGTTATAAAGATGGCATCATAGTTTGCTTCCTTATAAAGTCTGACAAGTTCTTTTGCTGAAATGTCAGAACAACGGCTTGATTCTGATGTGTGAATGTGAGTATCAAAGAGTTTCACAAAAAATCTCCTTAAATAATTTTTCTGCCTTCAATAGCACGGTAAAGGGTTTCTACATCGGCATATTCCAAATCTGCACCGACGGGAATACCGTAAGCAAGACGGGAAGTGGTAATTCCCATAGGTTTCAAAAGTCTTGAAATATACATAGCGGTTGCCTCGCCCTCAACTGTGGGATTGGTTGCGAGGATAACCTCTTTTACAACACCGTCGCCCATTCTTGAAAGCAACTCTTTTATCGTTAAATCATCGGGGCCGACACCGTTGATAGGGGAGATGACACCGTGAAGCACATGATACAAGCCTCTGTACTCTCTTGTGCGCTCAAAAGCAGAAACATCTCTGACATCTTCAACTACACAAATCACCGACTGGTCACGCGTTGCACTTTCACAAATCGGACAAAGCTCTTTCTCACAGAAATTGGAGCAGTTTTTACAACGGTGAATGTTTTGGTGAGCAGAAAGAATAGCTTCGGAAAATTCCTTTGCCTGAGTTTCATCAAGGTCCATAACATAGTATGCCATTCTCTGAGCTGATTTTCTGCCTACACCGGGAATTTTTGAAAATTGTTCAATAAGCTTTGTTAAAGGCGCTAATTGATAAGACATAACTTACCTCTTAAAGTCCCAAGCCGGGAATGTTAAGACCGCTTAAACCGCTCTGTGCTTTGGACATAGCCTGTTCCATAGCTGTGTCAGCCTTGCGGATAGCTTCATTGATTGCAACGATAACAAGGTCTTCAAGCATTTCGGGTTCATCGGGATCAATAATTTCAGGACTGATTTTTACTGACTTAACCTCGTGAGCACCGCTGACTACAACTTCAACTGCGTTGCCGCCTGCAGAAGCAGTAAAATCTGTTGCTTCAACTTCGTCCTTCATTCTTTCCATATCTTCCTGCATCTGCTGGATTCTTTTCATCATATTTCCTGCATTACCTGCACCGGGAATTCTTGCTTTCATAATTTTTCTCCTTATATATTGTTAAGTTTTTTTGCTAAATCAACTAACGGGTCCTGCTGTTTTTTTACTTCTGCCTGAGGTGCTTTGTAAATACCCAAACGGTATTTTCTGCCTGTTGTTCTGAGAAGAGCTTCATTCAGAGCATTGTAATGAGAGCTTATAGTAATAAACTGTTCAAAGACAGGGTTTTGTGAATGTATGAGTAAATATTCGCCTCTTACATAAGCACTTGATTCCTGAAGAAATCCGACAAGCGGTTGATCCAGAGTGTTCAGTTCGCGTAAAACCTCGGGCCACTTATCAAATAAAATATCTGAGCCTGTATCGGCAACGGTATTTTCTGTTTTCTGAGGCTTCGGTTCAGGCTTTTCTTCTCTTGCTTCAACCTTTTCTTTTGCAGGAGCCTTGGTTTGCTCTGCTTTTTCGGTTGAGGGTTGAACGGTAACACCTGAAACAATTTTAGCTTCAAGCTCTGCAATTCTTCTTAAAAGAGCAGAATTTGAATCATCAAGCTTCTTGGAACAGAGCTTTACAAGAGCCATTTCCATTTCAACGCGTCTGTTCTGACCTTTTTTGAGGTCTGCGAGGGTGCTTGAAAAAACAGAAAGTATATACAAAATATTTTCAAGTTTGTAGCATGATGAAATTTCGGTCAATTCGTTTATCTCAGCTTCGGTGCAGATTATAAGGTTTTTATAAGTCTTTACCGTTTTGATTATCATAAGATTTCTGAAATGCTCGATGAGTTCACTGCAGAGCCTTTCCATATCACAGGAATTATTGTGCAAAGTATCAAGAGTTGAAAGAGCTGTTGCACAATCTTCATTCGCAATCGCTTTGGATAATTCCAGAACATATTTGCGGTTTGCAAGACCAACACAGTCAGATACAGTATCAACATCAATTTTTTTGCTTTTGCCTGTGCACTGGTCAAGAATTGATAAAGCATCACGCAAAGCACCGTCGGCAATTCTTGCAATAAGTATTGCGGCTTCGCGGTCAAGCTCAAGACCTTCTTCATTTGAAATATATATAAGTCGGTCAGCTATATCGTCGGGAGTAATCCTCTTGAAATCAAATCTCTGACAACGGGAGAGAATAGTTGACGGAAGCTTATGGACTTCTGTAGTAGCTAAAATAAAAATAACATGTGACGGAGGCTCTTCAAGCGTTTTCAAAAGCGCATTGAAAGCACTGATTGAAAGCATATGAACCTCGTCTATGATATAAACTCTGTAACGCCCCGAAACAGGAGTGAAATTTGCTTCATCGCGAAGGTCACGGATACTGTCAACACCGTTGTTTGAAGCGGCGTCAATTTCAATTACATCAAGAATTGAACCGCTGTCAATACCTTTACAGATTTCACATTCGTTACAGGGGTCACCGTTTATGGGGTTAAGGCAGTTGACTGCTTTGGAAAGTATTTTTGCACAGGTAGTTTTACCGGTACCTCTCGAACCTGTGAAAAGGTAGGCATGAGAAAGGCGGTTTTCGTTTAATTCGTTGGCGAGAGTTTTGGTTACGTGCTGTTGACCGACAACGTCGGAAAAAGCCTGGGGACGCCATTTACGATATAAAACCTGGTACAAAAAATCACCACCTTAATTAAATTAGACTTTGACCTCATCATGTAACGTGCAGGCGGACTGCGGCGCACGAGGCAATCCGCTTAATGCTGCTCGGTTCCCCGTCTGACATGGTTCACAGCGCTCCGTCGCGCAGGACCCACACGCTACATGATAAAGTCAAAGCCCTGCTTCTAACTTTATTGCTTAACTATTATACAATATATTTTTATATATTTCAAGAGTTATTTTACTACTTTTTTTGACAAAGAAATTTTTGCCGCTGTAACAGCATTTTGCATAAGTATTGCTCTGGTCATCGGGCCTACGCCGCCGGGTACGGGAGTGATATATGAAGCCTTGGGTTCAACGCTGTCAAAATCAACATCACCGCAGAGTTTTCCGTTTTCGTCGCGGTCCATACCGACATCAATAACAACTGCGCCTTCTTTTACCATATCGCCTGTTACAAACTTAGCTTTACCGATAGCAACAACGAGGATATCAGCCTGTTTTGTCATTTCTGCCAAGTCCTTTGTTCTTGAATGGCATATGCTGACAGTGCCGTTTTTGTGGAGTAAAAGCATAGCCATGGGTTTGCCGACAATGTTGCTTCTTCCGATGACAACACAATGTTTACCTGTTGCATCTATGTCATAAGCTTTTAAAAGCTCCATTACACCTGCGGGAGTACAAGGGAGAAGATTGTAGTCACCTGACATTATTTTACCTGTGTTTATGGGGTGGAAAGCATCAACATCCTTGTCGGGAGAAATTGACTCAATAACGATTTTTTCGTCAAGATGCTTCGGCAAGGGAAGCTGACAGAGGATACCGTCAACAGAGTCATCGTTATTAAGCTTGTTGATAAGAGCTTCCAATTCTTCCTGAGTTGTGTTTTCGTCAAGTGCGTACTCTATGGAACGGATACCGCAGTTAGCGCAATCCTTTTCTTTGTTATTTACATAAACTCTTGATGCGGGGTTATTACCTACAATTATAACTGCAAGAGAAACCTCTTTCCCCTGAGCTTTGAGTTCTTTTGTTTTTTCAGATGCATCAGCCAAGATATCGGCTGCAACTTTTTTTCCGTCAATTAAAATTGCCATATTTTTTCTCCTTATTCTACTGTGAATTTATATGCTGTTGTTGATTTCCATGTTTCTCCTGCTTTGAGTACACAAGAGGGGAAAGAGGGCTGATTGGGTGTGTCGGGATAGTACTGAGTTTCAAGACAGAAACCGCTGTGCTGATTCATAACAGTACCGTTTTTTCCCGGGATATTATCAAGGAAATTACCTGTATAAAGCTGAACACCGGGGAGGTCAGTATAAACACTCATAACTCTGCCTGTGTTTTCTTCTTTAACAATAATTACAGCGTCTTTTTCGGAATCTCTTTCATTCAGACAGAAGTTGTGGTCATAGCCCTTGCACATTGTAAGCTGGTCATAGTCGGCGTGTATTTCTTCACCGATTGACTTGAATTTTCTGAAATCAAAGGGAGTACCTTCAACCTTTCTCAACTCACCTGTGGGAATGCTGTTTTCGTCAGTGGGAGTAAAATGATCAGCATTTATTTTCATAATGTGATTTGTTATCGGAGCGCCGTCAAATCCGTTAAGATTGAAATATGCGTGGTTTGTAAGATTGATTATAGTATCTTTATCTGTTGTAGCTTCGTAGTCAATGAAAAGCTCATTGTCATCTGTGAATGTATAGAAAACAGTAGCCTTGACATTACCGGGGAATCCTTCCTGTCCGTCAGCACTTTCATAAGTAAGCTTTAATGTTGTGTCACTGATAGGCTGTGCCTTCCAGATTGCGTGAGAAAATTCTCCGCCGCCGTGTAAAGTTGTGATGCCGTTTTCGTTTATTGTTACATTGTATTCCTCGCCGTTGAGAGTAAACTTACCGCCTGCGATGCGGTTTGCATATCTGCCGACTGTCTGACCCTGATAATCAGACCTTGTCATGTGACCTTCAAGGTCGTCAAAACCGATAAGTACATCGGAGAAATTGAGATTTCTGTCAGGTACGGAAAGGCTGTGGAGTGTTGCGCCGTATGTGATGATTTCAGCCTTTGCACCGATTTTATTTTTTATTGTATAGATTTCAACGGATTTTCCGTCGGGTGTTGTGCCGAACTTTTTGCATTTGATTTTTGTCATGATATCTTCCTCCGGGAAAAAGTCCACGCCTTCAATGGGCTGCGGATTTTTTGTGTATTTTATGAGTTTGACTATGAGTAATACTGTGCAGAAAATTACAAGAGCAATTGAAAGAACCTGAGATGTGCGGATATAGTAGCCGAAAATCTGAAGATTGAAGAAATAAAGGCTGTCTGTTCTTAAACCTTCAAATATTGTTCTGCCGATTCCGTACCAGATTCCGTAACAGAGAATGATCTGACCGCTGAATTTTCTGAATTTCTTACAAATGATGAAAAGCAAGACGAAACCTAACAGACACCAGAGTGACTCATATAAAAATGTGGGGTGAACAGGTGCTGACGGGTCAACTGTAAGGTTGTGTTCTGAAAGGAATTTCTGAATTGCGGGACTGCTGAGATATGCCTGAGTTTTTTCGCTGTACATACCCCACGGAAGATCGGTGTTTATTCCGAATGCTTCCTGGTTGGTAAAATTACCCCAACGCCCGATGCCCTGACCGATAAGAAAACTCATACCGCATAAGTCAAGGAGATTGTAGAAATTGAGCTTTCGTACTCTGCATACGATGTAAGCGGCAATCAATGCACCGATAAGTCCGCCGTAGATGGCGATACCGCCTTCCCATATTTTGAATATATCAAGCGGATTCTGTTTGTATCTGTCCCAATCGGAGAAGAAAACATAATAAAGTCTTGCGCCGATAATTCCTGCAAATGTACCGTAGATAAGAACATCGAGCATCTTATCGAGGTTCATTTTCCATTTGTAAGCATATCTGCCGCCGAACAATACTGCAAGTAAAAATCCGAATGCAATTATTGCGCCGTAAAATTTTATGGTTACCGGCATACCGAATAAATTGAAATCTGCCAGAACAGAAGGAACATTGAAGCTCCAATTTAGTTTAGGAAAAGTGACAAGTGTAAAATCAGACATATGAAACCTCCTGTGTTATTCTTTGGGACTGATTACCGAGAGTGCACAGTATTCCGGTTTTAATGCATAATCAAGAACCGCTTTGACATCTTCTACGGTAAGTTCTTCAATCACTTTAAAATCGTCAAAGAAACCGATGTTGTCAAAATGTGCTTCGGCAAGAGAGTTAGCAAGGTCATCAACATCGTTGTATTCCATAACCATAGCGCCGTAAAGAGCTTTTTTGACTCTGATAAATTCTTTTTCGTCAATACCGTTTTCTCTGAGCTTCCTGACTCCTTCAATAATTCTGTCGCGCACTTTCTTGGGGTCGTTTGATTCGCCCTCAAAGAAACAGGCGGAATGACCGAAGCCGTTGAAATATTCAAACGAGAATGTTGTGTTGATAAGATTCTCATTGAAAAGCTCTTTGTATAACTCGGAGGAATCACCGCAGAGAATTTCCATAAGAACTTTAGCGGCAATTCTTTCTTTAAGACTGCGTTCTGTTGAATCCATTTTTTCCTTGAAGCCGAGCATGAACAAAGGACTTGAAACAGGCAGAGATACTTCCTTATAGTCACAAACGATTTCATCGGGTTCTTCGGGGAATGTTCTTTCAATGACTTTCGGTTCGCTCTTTTTAAGCTGAGCATCTGCGATTTCAAGAACATCGTCAACGCTTACATTACCCGCAACACAAAGAGTCATATTTGAGAGTGAGTAGAAAGTGTTGTAGCACTTGTAAAGTAAATCTGCATCAATTTTTGCAATAGAGTCAACAGTTCCTGCAATTTCAATTTTTACAGGGTGATTATGATAAAGACATTCAAGAAGATTGAAAAGCAATGCCCAACCGGGATTGTCCTGAGTCATTTTGATTTCCTGACCGATGATGCCCTGTTCCTTTGCAACTGTCTTCTGTGTGAAATAGGGGGACTGAACAAAGTCAAGAAGAATTTTTAATGAACCTTTGAAGTCGCCTGTACAAGCGAATATATAACAGGTTCTGTCAAATGATGTGTAGGCATTTGCGTTTGCGCCTGTCTGTGCATAAAGCTGAAAAGCATCAAGCTCTTCGCTTTCAAAAAGCTTGTGTTCAAGGAAGTGTGCGATACCTTCGGGAACGGTTGTAAATTCTTCCTCTCCTTCAAGTCTGAAGCAAGTATCAATTGAACCGTATTTGGTTCCGAATACCGCATATGAAGATGCATAACCCGGTTTTGGCATCACGTATATTGTGAGTCCGCTGTCATGATTGATTTTATAATAAAATTCATCAAGTTTTTCGTGTACGATTTTTTCAATTTTCATCAGTTTCTGCCTCCCCTTCAAGTAAATAAACTGTGTCGGGAACAATTGTTTTTGCGACACGGCAGACGTCTTCGCGTGTGACGTTGCGGATATTTTCGGAAAGTACTTCGGGTTTTAAAATTTCATCTGATAAAACCTGAGTTATATACCATGAATTGATTGAAGACGGAGTATCATAAACACCGCCGAGAGAGTCACATATAGCTTTTTTTGCGGCGTCAAATGTTTCATCGGAAAATTCATTATTACATAAAACATCAAGTTGCTTGAGAATTTCTGTTTTTGCAATTTCATAATGCTTTTCTTCGATACCGCTTTGAACAAACATGACACCCTTACCTCGCTGAAGCTGAGAAGAACAGTAATAGCAAAGACTTAATTCTTCACGCACATGAGAGAAAAGTAAAGATGTAGGAATGCCTCCGAAGAGTGCGTTTGTAACCTGGAAAGCTGCAAGGTCATCGGTCTGATTTTTCATACCTGTACGCAAACCGATAACAAGCTTACTCTGATTGAGATTCATCTTTTCACGGTGTTCGCTCATTTTCTCAACATCTGAGGAGAAAACTGTTTCCGGCTTTACAGGCTTTCTGTCAATTGATGAGAAATAATCTTTTATTTCATCTTCAATTTTTTCAATGTTGCAGTTGCCGATAATATTTATCTGAATTGTCGCTGTCTGAAGCGCATTCTTCCAAGCGGCAAAAATGTCATCAAAAGTAAGATTTTCAACTTCGGAAATTTTACCGAGAGTGTTTATGCTGTAAGCATCATCTTTAAACATGATTTCCAGACATCTTTTTGCGGCATAAATGCGTTTGTCATTAAGCTCACTTCTGATTGTTTCAATGAGCAATCTTTTTTCTAAATCAAGGTCTTCCTGAGTGAATTCGCCGTCTTTGAACTTGGGTTCAAAAAGCATCTGCAAAAGAAGCTTTGCGGCATTTGCGGAAATGCTTTCGTTTTCTTCAAGAGCGAAGCGGTCATCAATGAATGAAAGACCGAGATGAAGAAGCTGTGAATCTCCCGCTTTCTGTACACCTCTTATAACTGTTGCGTTGTATAAGTCTGCAAGGCATCTGTTAAGCTGAGTGAAATCGGGGTAATCCTTGCATGAACGCGTGAGAATATACGGAAGTATCGCATTAGCTGAGGCATTTTCGTTGAGAGGTAATGCGAGAACTATTGAAATCTTATTTGTTTTGAAGCGTGATGTCTGACAGGTGAAAAGTCTTACACCGTCAGCAATATTTTTTATCTGAAAATTATTCATTGGGTTCTCCTTTGAATTATTTTGGTTACTAATTAAGCAAGAGCCTTGGCTCTTGCTTAATATCATTTTGTGTTATTACGGCTATTAAATTCTTCCCTGAGCTGTTCAAGAATTTTCGGGTCACGGTCGAGCATTCTGAAATAAACAACAAGGAACTGCTCATCGTTTGTCAGCTCAAACATACGCTGAGTGTCTATGATCGGAAGAGGTGATTCATTATATTCGGGAATCTGAGAATGAACTGTATTAGCAACTTCCGTCTGAGTGCCTTTGATGAGGTAATCAACAGTGGTGTTGAAAATTTTGGATATTGCAAGAAGTGTTTCCGGATTAGGAGTGCTTTTTCCCTTTTCGTACTTAGCTACCGAAGAACGCTCAAGATTTAAAAAGTCTGCAAGTTGCTGTTGAGTCATATTATTTTCTTCGCGAAGCCTTTTCAAAATTGCAGGAAAATTATTTTCAAGTCTGGAATTTATATCGCTTTTCATTTAATAATAATATCCTCCTGAGTAAATATGTGATTATTATACACAATCAATGTGGAAAAATCAAGGTCTTTTTTTACAAAGTATTAACAATTGAGATATTGACAAAACTAAAAAAGCGATGTATAGTATATTGTAGAGTTAGCACTCTGATATCAAGAGTGCTAACTGATAGCGAAAGGCGGTGGGACGGTGGTATTAAGCGACAGAAAGCAACTTATATTGACAGCGGTTACAGAACGGTATATCGCAACCGGTGAGCCTGTCGGATCGAAACTGCTTCTTGATATGCTGAATCTTCCGATATCTTCCGCAACTGTACGAAACGAGATGTCGGAGCTGTCGGAGAAAGGCTATCTTATCCAACCTCATACATCCGCAGGAAGAATCCCGTCAGATAAGGGCTACAGATATTACATTGACAACCTGATGGAAAATTATGAACTGTCCGATTCTCAGCGCAGAATGATAGAGAGAGCAGTTGATACAAAATCAAGCGATCCCGAGCAGGTACTTGAACAGGCAGGTGAAACGCTCGCAAGAATTACCAATTGCGCAGTAGTGACCGCCGCACCGGGAGGCGATACGGCTTCTGTCAGGGGAGTAGAACTGATAAGAGTAGGTAACAGAACTCTGATGATGGTGCTCATGACCTCAACGGGAATAATCAAAAGTAAGCTGTGCAGAATGGATTTCAATATAACGAAATCGACGGTTGAGATTTTTTATAATGTTGTAAATCACATTATAATCGGCAGACAGCTTATCGAGATTAACACAGCACTCTTACAGACAATAGTATCATCGGTAGATAGGGGAATATTCCTTCTGTCACCGTTGATTGCAACTCTTTCCGAATTGGTCTCGGAGGTGTCGGGAACACAGATAATGCTTGACGGTCAGTCAAATCTTCTGCATCACAGAGAATTACTTGACAATGCATATGAGCTTATGACTTTTCTTAAGGATTCTGACACGGTATCAAGGCTTATCACATCAGGCAAAAAAGAGCTTGATATAAGAATCGGTCAGGAAAATATATACAGACCGCTTAAAAATACAAGCGTGATAATAGTCAGATATTCAACAAAGAGCAAGTCGGGCGGTGCTTTGTGTGTCATAGGACCTACGAGAATGGATTATGCAAGACTCATTCCGAATATGAAATATCTGTCCGAACACGTCGGAAGAGTTTTTGATGATATATTGGAATAATCAGGATATGATATAAAGAAAAGAGGTATAAAAGTGGCAGAAACCGAAAAGAAAAATAATGAAGAGGTTTTGGAAGAAAAAAAGACAAAAAAGACCTCTAAAAAATCAAAGGAAGCTGAGCTTCAGGCACAGCTTGATGAAAAAAATGATCTCTATCTGAGACTTGCGGCTGAATATGATAATTTCCGCAAACGCTCTCAGAAGGAAAAAGAGTCTGCGTACTCGGACTCAAAGGCAAAAGTTCTTGAAGAATTTTTACCTGTAATTGATAACTTTGAAAGAGCTGCGATGAATTCTCAGGCATCTTTGGAGGACTACAAAAAAGGTGTTGAAATGATATTCGGTCAGTTTGACTCAGTTTTCAAAAAATTAGGTGTTGAAGCCTTCGGCGAAGCAGGAGAAGAATTTGACCCCAATATGCACAGTGCCGTAATGCACATTGATGATGAAACACTGGGCGAAAACATAATAGCAGAAGTATTCTCAAAGGGATACAAAATGGGCGACAGAATTTTGCGCTTTGCAGTAGTTAAAGTGGCAAACTGAGATAAATAAAATAAGATAATTTTTAGGAGGAAAATATAATGGCAAAAACAATTGGTATCGACTTAGGTACAACAAACTCATGTGTAGCAGTTATCGAGGGTGGCGAACCCGTAGCTATCGCAAACGCAGAAGGCGCAAGAACAACTCCTTCAGTTGTTGCTTTCTCAAAAACAGGTGAACGTATGGTAGGTCAGGTTGCAAAGCGTCAGGCTATCACAAATCCTGACAGAACAGTCAGCTCAATCAAGAGAGAAATGGGTAGAGACTACAAGGTAAATATTGATGACAAATCATTAACACCGCAAGAAATCTCTGCTATGATTTTACAAAAATTAAAGAGCGA
>JAFRZS010000234.1 GCA_017442445.1 Clostridia bacterium | reverse complement strand
TCATCAATACCTGCGGGAATTTTAACCTCAAGCTTTTTCTTCTTTGTATATCTGCCTGTACCTCTGCACTTTGTACAAGGGTCTTTTACAATCTTACCCTTACCGTTACATCTTGAACACGTTCTTGATGTTGACATGACACCCAAAGGTGTTCTCTGCTGAATATTTACTCTGCCGCGACCGCCGCAATCAGGACAGGTTTCAGGCTGAGTACCTTTCTTTGCACCGCTTCCGCCACATTCGTCACAAGTTTCAACTCTGTTGACTTCAACAACTCTCTTGCAACCCTTTGCGGCTTCTTCAAATGAAATTGTTATTCTTTCCTGAATATCCTCGCCGCGTCTGGGTGCATTAGGATTAGCCGACTGTCTTGCACCGCCTCCGAAGAAGCTTCCGAAGATGTCGCCCAAGTCAAAATCCATTCCGCCTCCGCCGAAACCGCCGAAGCCGCCAAACGGGTCACCTCCGCCTGCACCTGCACCGTAATTCGGGTCAACACCCGCATGACCGAATTGGTCATAACGCGCTTTTTTGTTGCTGTCCGATAAAACTTCATAAGCTTCATTGGCTTCCTTGAAATTTTTCTCAGCTTCGGGATTGTTGGGGTTTAAGTCAGGGTGATACTGTTTTGCTTTTTTATGATATGCCTTTTTTATTTCAGCCTCTGTTGCATTTTTGTCAATGCCCAGAACCTCATAATAATCTCGTTTATCAGCCAAAATCTTATCCCTTTCTATCGCAGATTATTCGCTTGTGAAATTCACAAGCGAATAAAATCCGACTTAATTATTTATTTTCGTCGTCGGTTACATCTTCGTAGTTTGCTTCGTAGTAACCGTCTGCACCGGGTGCGCCTTCTGTACCTTCAGCACCACCTGCTGCCTGCTGCTGTGCAGCTGCTTCTTTGTAAAGTCTTTCTGAAACTTTATAGAATGTTGCAGTTAATGCTTCCTGCTTATTCTTGATGAGGTTGATATCTTCACCCTTGAGTGCTTCCTTCAATTCTTCAATACCTGCGTTGAGTTCATTCTTTTCATCATCAGTGAATTTTTCGCCTTCTTCTGAAAGCATCTTTTCACACTGATATACCATCTGATCAGCGCCGTTTCTTGTATCAACATCTTCACGGCGACGCTTATCTTCTTCTGCAAACTGTTCTGCTTCCTTAACAGCCTTATCAATATCGTCCTTGGACATATTTGAAGATGATGTAATTGAAATTGACTGTTCTTTGTTTGTTCCGAGGTCTTTTGCAGATACGTGAACGATACCGTTAGCATCTATATCAAATGTAACTTCAATCTGCGGAACACCGCGTCTTGCGGGCATAATACCGTCAAGGTGGAATACGCCGAGAGTCTTATTATCCTTTGCAAATTCGCGTTCACCCTGTAAAACATGAACTTCAACTGAAGGCTGATTGTCAACTGCAGTTGAGAAAATCTGACTCTTCTTTACGGGGATAGTTGTGTTTCTTTCAATAATCTTTGTGTTGATACCGCCCATTGTTTCAATACCGAGTGACAAGGGAGTAACATCAAGAAGGAGAAGACCCTGAACATCGCCGCCGAGAACACCTGCCTGTAATGCAGCACCTACTGCAACACATTCATCGGGGTTGATGCCCTTGAAGGGTTCTTTACCGATAAATCTCTGAACAGCTTCCTGAACTGCGGGGATTCTTGAAGAACCGCCAACCATGAGAATCTTATCAATTTCTGAATTCTGAAGACCTGAGTCCTTCATAGCCTGACGAACAGGAACCATTGTTGCTTCAACAAGGTCTGCTGTCAATTCATTGAACTTTG
>JAFRZS010000233.1 GCA_017442445.1 Clostridia bacterium | reverse complement strand
TTGCACACGCGGTTTTTGAAGATGAAAGTTATATGGGATTTTAAATTGTAAAATCTTGACGAATTATACACTTTGTACTATAATTAATATATATCATTATGTCCGAGGTGGATCAACATGGCAGATTTTATAGGTCCCGTTAAAAAAAGCGGCTATAAACCTCCCAGAAGAAAGCTTACCTGGAGTGAGCTTAAGAATAAACTTTCACACAGAACACAGATTCGTCTGTCATATCTTGTTGTATCTGTACTCTATGCGGTTGCAGCAGGTATTATTGCGTTATTGTTTGTTTCTTTGGTATCTCCGTTATTTTCGTCAACTCTTTCGGGAGTTTTCGGCGATACAGCTCCGTCATTTGAGCCTCCGCTTTCTTCTATATATAAAGGCTCTGATGTTTCAGGCGGAACCATAATTTCCTCACAGCTTCAGACGCCTATGTCAAACAGACAGTTTGCTCTTCTTTATTCAGAAGAACTTGATATCAATGCTCCCGTTTACTGCGGAACAAGTAAGCGTGTTCTTTCGGAAGGTGTTGCTTTTGATAAATCGGGTGCAATGCCGGGTGCAAACTCAAATATATATCTTAACGGCTATTCAACATCTGTACTTGCAGGTCTCAAAAAAGCTGAAAAGAATGATGTTATAACACTCACTACAAACTATGGATATTTCAGATATCAGATTGTAAAAACCGAAGTTCTTTCCAAAGAAGCTTCAACTAAAAGAAATGTCACAATCGGTGACGAAAACCTTATAATCCAAATGCCCTATCCGTTCGAAATTCTTTCAGAGTCCCAAAACGAAGTTTTCTGTGTTCAAGCTAAGAAAATTTCCGGACCGTCTGCAAAGGCAAATTAAAACAACACGGACTACTAATTCAGAAGGGAAGTTTTTATTTTGTCATCTTCGAATCATTCAGAACATAGTTCAAGCCACCACTCAAGTCATCATTCGAGCCATCATTCGCATAGCTCAACAAATAAAAAATCTTCAAAGAAAAGAAGTAAATTCAAGCATTCTTTCAGACGCCCTTTCAGTCATATTGCTTCAGTTTTTCTCACGTTCTTTGTTTTTGTATTCTTTACTCTGATTGCAATTCTCGGCAGTGCTTTCAGCAAATCATATATAACAAAGACTGCTACAAGCGACGAAATTATTGCTCAGGTTTATGAAGCAGAGTTATCAGAAGCTTCTGCACTTGCCTCTGACTACAATTTACCGAAAAGCATTTTTAATAACATAATCACCCAGGATACTTTGAAATCTCATATGGCTGATTATGTTAATGCCGCTTTAAAAGGCACCGGCACTATTGACCTTAAACCTATGCAAAGCAGTCTTACAGCTAACATAGAAGCTGAGATTGAAAAAGCAGGACTTGAAAATAACGAAACACTTAAGTCAAAGACCACAAACTTTGTACTCGCATTCGGCGAAAAATATTTCAGCCTTCTTGAAATAAATCATCTCAGCACAATAATGTCTTTGAAAGTTCCTTTTATTATCGTGTTTGTAATCTGTGAAATTCTTTTAGCATTACTCATTCCCATTTCCGCTTTGCTTATTGATAAAACGCACAGAAACTCACACAAAACAACAAGACAGCTTGCATACGCCTTCTTAGGCGGCGGATTTTTGACATTTATCGTTCCGTTCATCTTCAGAGTTTTAAATATCTACAGCACATTACAGGTATGGCAGGAATATATTTATAATTTCTATATGACCTATTTCAATCACATCATGTCCGTGTGGATGTTCATGTCACTTATCCCCTTCGCCCTCGGCGCAGGATTTGTTGTCTGGACAAGATACAGAAAGAACAAATTAAAAATTAAAGTTTAAGAACAAAAAAACGGTCGCCCCAATTTGTACTCACAGTACAAATTGGGGCGATTTTAATTAAACTGTCTTTCAGGATAGCCTTATTTTATCAGAAACCTTCAAGCCTGTTAAATAAATATAAGTTTGATAAGATATTCAACTACCTGTAAAATCATACTGATAACCTGCTGCCACCACGAAGATATTACTTCTACTTCGCAAGTATCGGAAACGGTTTTTTCTGTAACATTATCTTTTACAGTACAGGTAATTGTTGCACTGCCGACTTTCAATGCTTTTGCATTTCCGTTTTCGTCAACATCAACAACACTCTTATCTGATGATGTCCATGTGTAAGTATAATCTCCGCTTCCGCCTATGATTTCAGGAATGATTTTCGCTGTTTTGGGATAATTTGCGCTTAACTCGTCAACATAATATAACTTCATATCGTTGATTGCAAGAGATATGGCAGAGTCGCCAACGGCGATCACTGATTTTGCAGGTATAGCTTCGCCTAATTCATTTGTCGCTGTAATCTCCAGTGTGTATATGCCCTCTTTCAATCTGCCGAATGTCAGATTGTTATTTATGTCTGAGCTGTCAAGTGAAAAATCCTTTGAGGAAACCACTGTGACGGGAGTAAGAGCATCTTCTCCGTCAGCATTTTTAACAGTTGCGGTTACAGTTGTTTCTTTACCGCTTGTATAAACCATACCCCAGACACCCAACGAACTACCAACGGAAATTTTTGTTCCGTTAGCGGGGCTTGTGAGGTCAATTGTAGGAAGCGGGTTTGTTGTTTCATCATAAACTGTAAATTGAGTTTCTGCTGTTGCGGAGCCTTTGGAGTTCGAAGCTGTAATTTCCAAGGTGTAGTCCCCGATATCAAGAATTCCGAATATCAAATTCATATTGATACTTGAACCCGCAATATCGAACGCAAGTGAGGCCGTTGTTGTAACAGATTGAACAACATTTCCGGATGAATCTTTAAGATAAGCATCTACGGTAGTAATTCCTCCGTTATTTGTAGCAACAGCGCCTCTTATATTCATTGGAGAACCTTTAAAATGTCTTATTCCTCTGACAGGGTCTGTAAGATTGATTACAGGAGCATCTGATGTGCCGTTATCAAT
>JAFRZS010000232.1 GCA_017442445.1 Clostridia bacterium | reverse complement strand
TACAAGACACAAGTATGAGGTTGGCTCTACCAAACGCAGTAAAATCCGCACTGTGGACTTCTGTGACACTCTGGTAGACATTCTCCGAAAGGCAAAGGCACAACAGCATAAGAACCGCTTCAAATACGGGGAGCTGTATCATCTGATCTATTGCAAGACGGTAACGGAAAAAGGGCGAACCTACTATGAGGTCTACAAACTGCAAAGGTCGGAGAAAATACCCGAAGACTACAGGGAGTTATCCTTTGTCTGCTTAAAGCAGGACGGAGCATTTGTGAGTACGCCTGCTGTGGAGCAAATCTGCCGCAGGGCGAAACAGACCATCGAGGGTATGGAGGATTTCCATTTCCACACGCTCAGCACACTTATACGAGCAATATGTTCGTGGGCGGTGCAAAGCCGAAAGACGTGCAGGAACTGCTCGGACACGCTGATGTAAGTACCACAATGAACATCTACGCTCACTCCAAGAGGGAAGCGAAACGAACTTCCGCAAGACTGCTTGATAAGGTGGTCGGGGAAGCCTAAACAAAAAGTTTCCCTTGTTTCGGCTCATAAGGGCAAAAACAAGGGAAAATACATAAGGAACGAACATTATATTGCCGAATTTCCTTGAAAATACAAGGGTTTCGGAGGATTAAATAGATAAATCCAAATTTAATTCATTGACAAAAAATATCAAAAAATGCTTTGTAACATATAAATATATCGGGTGAGTTTATGAAGCGAAAACAAATAAAATCAAGAGCGAAACTCAAAAGAGTGATTTTTAAAATTACAGCCATACTTATTGTTATTCTCATAATAGTCCTGCTGTTTGATGCAAGAGTAAAACCTGTCATCAGAACATATGCGGAAACAGCTTCAAAAAACGAAGCATCGTTAATTATAAACGATACTGTCAGCAAACTCTTACAGGACGAAAACATTACATATTCAAGTTTGGTTAGTGTTGAAAAAGATAATTCAGGAAACATAAAAGCGATAACTACAGATGTTATCAGTCTGAACTTATTGAAATCTGAAGTGAATTTCAGGATTTCTGAAGCTCTTGACAAAAATGGCGATTTTGATGTTGAAATACCGCTAGGCATGATTTTTAACAGTGATTTATTGTCGGGATTAGGTCCCGATATCAACACAAGAGTCAAGATGACAGGCAACTCAAAATGTGATATTGGCAACGAATTTTTATCAGCCGGTATAAATCAGACTCTGCACAGAATAATGCTTTCAATTGAGGTTGAGCTTTTAGTCGTTTTGCCTGATAATCACAACAAAATAAATTATAAAACTAACATGTGCATTGCTGAAACTGTGATAGTTGGTATAACTCCGTCAAGCTTTGGGAGAATTTATTCGTAAAACAAGGTTGTAAATTTATTATAAAATTGTTATAATACTATCGGTGATAATTATGGATTTTAAAAATAGGATTGAAGAACTCAGAAAAACTTTAAATTATCATATTGACAGATATTATAATGACGATAATCCCGAAATAGATGATTACGAATATGATATGATGATGAGGGAGTTAAAAGCGCTTGAGGAAGAACACCCCGAGCTTGTTACTCCTGACTCACCGACACACAGAGTTGGAGGAAAAGCTGACGGACAGTTCACGCCGGTAGTACATACTGTTCGTATGGAAAGTCTGCAGGATGCATTCAGCTATGAAGAATTACAGGATTTTGACCGCAGAGTAACGGAGGTTAGATCTGAAGGCTTAGATTATATAGTTGAGCCTAAAATTGACGGTTTGTCAGTGTCTCTTGAATACGAAAACGGACTTTTTGTAAGAGGTTCTACAAGAGGTGATGGAGATGTAGGTGAGGATGTAACTGCAAACCTTCGTACGATCCGTTCAATACCCCTGAGATTGAAAGAAGATGTAAATATAGAGGTACGCGGAGAGGTATATATGCCTCATTCTGTTTTTTATAAACTTGTTGAAGAACAGGAGCTGAACGGCGAAAAAGTTTTTAAAAATCCGAGAAATGCCGCAGCAGGTTCTTTAAGACAGAAAAATCCTGAAATTACAGCAAAACGCAAGCTTGATATTTTCATTTTTAATATTCAGAAATCCGATAGAACTGATCTGAGAACTCATAATGAATCTTTGGAATATCTTAAAACACTCGGCTTTAAAACAGTGCCGTTTTATTACGAATGTGAAAATATAGGCTCTGCAATAGAGAATATTGAAAAAATCGGAGAAAACAGAGGAAATCTTGAGTTTGATATTGATGGTGCTGTTGTAAAGGTTAATGACTTTACGATTCGCGAAGAATTAGGTAGTACATCAAAATTTCCGAAATGGGCAATTGCTTTTAAATATCCTCCTGAAGAAAAAGAAACTACCTTATTAGAAGTGGAGGTTGCTGTCGGACGCACGGGCGTTTTAACACCCACAGCGATATTTGAACCGATACTTCTTGCGGGCTCAACTGTGAGCCGTGCAACGCTTCACAATCAGGCATTTATTGATGAAAAAGGAATTTGTTTGGGTGACACAATAAAAGTCAGAAAAGCAGGGGATATTATTCCTGAAGTTGTTACGGTAGTAAGACATAATGAAAATACTAAACCGTATAAATTGCCGTCAGTTTGTCCGTCTTGCGGTGCCGAGGTTACCTTTAATGAAGATGAAGCGGCTTTACGATGCAATAATACCGAGTGTCCCGCGCAACTATTGAGAAATCTTATTCATTTCTGTTCGCGTGATGCTATGGATATAGACGGACTTGGTGAAGCATATCTTACACTTTTTACTGAACTTGGCTTTATAAAGAAAACTTCTGATATTTATCACCTTGATAAATCAAAAATTGCTTTACTTGAAGGCTTCGGTGAGAAATCCGCCGATAATCTTATAAATGCTATTGAAAAATCGAAAGAGAATGATTTATCAAGACTTATATTCGGTCTGGGTATAAGAAATGTTGGTCAGAAGGCAGCCAAATGTCTTGCTGATAAATATCTTGATATTGATGCTTTGATGAAAACAACTGTTGATGAATTGACATCTATTGATGGTTTAGGCAAAATTATTGCAGAAAATGTTGTAAAGTATTTTTCTTTACAGCAGACGGTTGAGCTGATTGCTGAATTGAAGGAGTGCGGAGTGAACACTGTTTCAAAATCTGCATCTGAAATTACAGATAAAAGATTTGAAGGCATGACTTTTGTTCTCACAGGAACTTTACCTACAATGACACGAAACGAAGCATCTGCGATGATTGAACGCTTCGGCGGAAAAACATCATCATCGGTGTCTAAAAAAACAACCTACGTCCTCGCAGGTGAAGACGCAGGTTCAAAGCTTCAGAAGGCTAACAGTTTAGGTGTAACGGTTATAGATGAAGCTGAGTTTCTTAAAATGTGTGATTAATCAGCTGATTGAAAATCGTATTCAATCTGATCTGTATTTATTGTGAACGACTTATTGTTAAGATAGTTGAGTATTCCGGCATCTGTTGAAAAATCAAATTCAAGCTTATATGAACAAAGACACTGTTTTTTATAACCGCTTTTCTTATTCAGTGCATTTGTACCGTATTTTCCGTCACCTAAGAGAGGGTGACCGATAGATGCAAAGTGGGAGCGTATCTGATGAGTTCTTCCTGTGAGCAATTCAACTTCAACAAGGCTATATTTCTTCCTTTCGGCTAAAACCTTATATTTTGTTGATATCTCCTTTGAACCGTCTTGCTTTTCCTTGTGTACTTTAACAAGATTTTTGTCTTCGTTCTTCGTGAGATATCCTCTTAATATACCTGTCTTTTTATTAAGAACACCGTGAATGATACAGAGATAGTATTTGTGTAACTCTCTGTCTTTCATCTTCTGATTGAGGATTCGTAATGCGTCTGCATTCTTTGCGGCTATAACAATACCTGTGGTATTTCTGTCAATTCTGTTGACAAGCGCAGGTGTGAACGAGAGTGAATCATTCGGATTAAAGCTTCCTTTTTCATAAAGGTATCTTTTTACTC
>JAFRZS010000231.1 GCA_017442445.1 Clostridia bacterium | reverse complement strand
GCCTGTAGAGTATAAATTCCACACCTCTACCGTCGGTAGAATAACGCAATATCAACATTTTCAAAGGCGGTAGAGTTCGTTTTTCGTTGAATTATGTTGGTTTTCGATAAAATAAAATTAAACCTTAAAACTCATTAAAACAAGCTCTTGCTACCTATCTACATTAATTTTTTGTAATATCTACTGTTGGTAGATAAATTTCAGGTATTGATATAATTCAATTTATGTGCTATAATCATGAAGTTAGGTGGTGTAATTATGGACGAAATCAAACAGATAATTGCAAAAAATATAATTGAATTGCGAAAGATGAACGGAATAACGCAGGTACAGTTAGCCGAAAAATTGAACTATTCCGACAAGGCTATTTCTAAATGGGAGCGCGGTGAATCTGTTCCGCATATCGCAATACTCAAAGAAATTGCTGACACTTTCGGTGTTACTATTGATTACCTGGTTACTGAAACACATAATGACAATACTCCGAAGAACAACGATGTACACGCTAAAAGAAAAAAACGCAACAGAATCATGATAACAGGAATCTCAATACTTCTTGTCTGGCTTTTAGCTACATTCGTATTTGTTGTTACCCGTTTTATTTTAGGCCCTAAAGAGTGGAATACATTGATATTTCTTTACTCTGTCCCCTGCTCTTTTATAGTATGGCTCGTTTTTAATTCAACTTGGTTTAATAAACGACTTAATTTTTTAATTATTTCAATGTTGATGTGGACAGCTTTATCTTCAATCTATTTTTCATTTTTTATGTTCGGCCTTAATATATGGCTTGTATTTGTTATCGGTGTTCCTGCACAGGCAATTATTCTGTTATGGTCAGGTATAAGGTCTTCTAAAAACTGATATCCTACAAACTATATAACACATAAAAATTAAGAATCGCTTAGCAATTACTATGTTAAATTTTATATATACTTTTTATACAGTTAAAAGGAGATGTAAAACTTTTGTTTTACATCTCCTTTTAATTTAATCAGATTACAACATTAAGAATTTCTGTGTACTTAATTTGAATCTTGCCGTCAGCATCTTTGTAAACTATATAGCCTCTTGCATAGTATTCTGCGCCACTTGTTGAAGATACTGTCAGTTTATATTGACCTGATTTGTCATTCTTTATTGTTGTGAAATTCTTGATTTCTTCGTTTTCACTTTCATTATCAAGTGTCAATGTATCTTCTGTTGCGTTCGCTTTATCTTTTGTTATCAGTAAACCTGATGAGAGGAAGAATTCGCCTTCTGTTATTTCTCTCGTTACCATGAATGCTACTGCGTTTTCTGTTTTGTTTGTCGATATCGTAACTGTTGATATCTTCTCTGTTTCCATATCGGCAAACAGCGCTTCTACCTCTGCATTTCCATATACATAGAATGTATATGCTAATTCATAGCTTGCTACTGTATTTCCTCCGTCAAGGGTCCAGCCTGCAAAGTATTTACCCTCGGGAATTTCTGTTTCCTTAAGGCTTACTGTTACTCTTGTATTGTATTCGTATTCGCCTGTAGGATTTAATGTTCCCTTTTCGTTCTTTACTGTTACCGTGTACTTCTCATTTGCTGTTTCATACTCGGCATAGATTACTGTATCTTTTGTAATATTAAGACTTTCGCTATACTTTGTAAACTTGTATCCTTCGTGATTTATAAGTGTGGGTTTCTGCGCTCTTGTGTTTGCTGTGACCGTCTGTGTTTCTAATATCTTATTAGTTACACCATCTACAAAAATCACTTTATATGTATCACTCTCTGTGCCTTCAGAATATACAGCTTCAAGCTTTGTATCCGCTACTAATATGAAACTGTATTCTGCCTTTGTCGATACAATTCTTCCGTTTGCATCAGCCCAGTATAAGAACTCAGCGTTATTTACTGTTGCTTCCGCTTTAAGTACCACCGGTGTTCCACGGAATACATTATTGTTTACATATTCGATTCCTTGGTTTACAAGCTCATCTTCATAGAAGCCTACTTTGATTGTTGCATTTGTTCCTTTTACATTAAGCACAAAGCCACTGTCTGTCATTTCCCATCTTGCATAGATATCTCTGTCAGCTGTGCCCATCAACTCTGTTGTTGTTTCGAAATCTATCTTTCTTCCGATTTCGTCTGCTGTATCTTCTGCTGTCGTGTACCAACCTAAGAAGATATAACCATCTCTTACAGGTGAGTAATAAGGTGCAGCTGAAGCTATGCTTTCATTACAAGGTAATGTCGCAATATCAAAAATATCGCTAAGACTTTCACCAAGATAACCATTATAGTGGAATGTTATAGTGTAGCTTTTATAAACAGGATTGTTTATAAGCTCTTTGAGATCAGAAATTAAGCCATCAACATAATCCTGATCATTTTTGAGTGATAATTCACCATTGTTCTGAGCGCTGATTATCAACATCAAAGCATCAACTACAAAACCTCTGTATGAGTTCTCATATGTTGAACTCTGTGCGTTGATGTTATTTGCGCTTATCTGTAATTCTTCAGTGAAAGCTGAGAAGTCAGGAGCTCTTAACTGCATCATATTATATGTTTCTTCAAGCATCAAAACATAATCGTCAATTACACTCTGATAGGACATATCTCTGCCTTCTTCACATTCAGCTTTCGCTACATTCCATACCAAATCAAAGAATTCTGCCCAACCGTCAGAATAATATTTATTTCCATCGCTTTCTTCATTGAATACTTCTGTATCACTACCGTTGAGTTCATAACAGATTTCATAATACTTATACAACTGTGAGTAATCAGCCTTCTTAAGCTCAAGAGCTTCATATGTTGCTTTAAGATCTGCAGCCCAACCGTCAACAATTGACTGCTCAGATGTTTTTAATCCGCTATATACAACATCGTTTGCTTCTTTGAATGCATTGAATGTTTCGGGTGTGAAATATTCATCAGAAACACCGGAATGGATTACGCCATCGTCATCACAAAATTCATGTGTTGCAGTGATTATTTCCTGATAATAAGTCTGATAAATCTTAACCTGTGAATAGTCAGCAAATTTTTGGCTGAGTCCCAACAAAGCTATATTCAGGTTCTCGGTTGTAAGATTTGCGATTCTTAAATCTGTAGGATTGAAGATTATACCGTTTATGCCGTATATTTCTTCTGCATCTTCAAGTGCGCTAAGCACTGCATCCTTCGCATCTTTTGAATAGAGATAATACGGATCGCCGTTTAATTCAGAATATATATCCGCAGGAACTGATTGCATTGCTTCAAACAATTCAACCATCTGCCAACCTGCATAAAGATGTAAGTCTTCTGCAGGGAATGTTGCCGGAATATCGTATTTAACATACGTTGTGCCTTCTTTTACATACCAACCTGTGAAGACTAAACCGCTTACATCATCTGTAATAGCCGGATCTGTGAACTTCGATTTGTCAATCGGATTAGTATATGTACCTGAGATACCTCTCTGTGTATCAACAAGTTCTTGGTTGTTGTCATGAAGATAAATTCTTGTGGTTTTATATGTCCATTCAGCTGTAAATGTTACTGTTGTAGTGTTTGTGTTTGGTACTGTGTAATTTCTGGAATATACCTTATTGTCAAGACTACATATCCAACCGGACAATCTGTAACCGCTTCTTTTAATTTCACTGTTCAAAGGAAGATCAACAATACCGTTGTATTCTACAAGTTCGTTGTTGCCTGTATAATCACCTTCGAGCAACTCGCCGCCTGTGAGTGCATAGTTTACTACAATCGTCTTCTTCTGCCATACAGCGTAAAGTGTAATTCCCGACTGAGGAACAGTGAAATTATCAGTATATGTCGGTGTTGTGGCACTACTCTGAGTCGACCATCCTATATGCTTATATCCGACAGAATCCATCGTGAAGCTTGTGAGGTCAACATTTTGACCGATGTCATACTCCATAGTTGTGTTTTCTGTAAAACCGCTTGTTGTCGCAGAAACTCCTACAGGTAGATTGATGTTAAAGATAACGCTTACTGCATCCATTCTCCATATAGCGTAGAGATTTACAATGCCGCCTGTTGTGCTGAGATTATAAAATCTATCTCCGGGATTTACCATTGTTCCGCTGCCGTCGGATTTTGTATTCCAACCTTCAAACTTGTAGTTTGTTACGATATAATTGTTAGCTCTGTATGTATATACCTGGTCATAATAGCATTCCTGACTTTCAACAGTACCGACAATTGCAGAGCCTGCAGGTTTATTTGCATTATATACAACAGTATAGTTGACTGATGACCACGCAGCATAGAGTTTAATCGGAGTTTTAGTTGCCGATTCAGGTATTGTCAAAACCGAAACTCCCTGCTTTGATGCGCTGTCCATAGCCCAGCCCTGACAGAGATATCCCGTTTTTACAAGTTCGGAATAGGATGTTAATTCAGCATTATTGTAGATATAAACAGGAGCCTGAATGCGACTTGCTGTTACTGAAATGTCAGAATAAATATTTAAATAATCATATGCTTCACAATTACCTGTGCTGCCGTTTTTATCATAAATAACTTTTGTTTTGAGATTCTGAACTGCTTCAACTAAGGCTTTTGCTGCCGAATCGATTGAAGACTGTGAATAACCACCGGCAAGGATTACAACAGCATTATCATATGCTTCAAGATAATCAGCCCAAGCGTCAGAGTCAGCTTCTTTATATAAATCCGTGTATGTAAATCTGTTGAGTGTATTTTCTGCTTTATAAATATTCCAAAGCTCTGTAGTGTCAACCCACTCATATGTAATAGCAAATGTATATTTAGCATAAATTGCAGAACTGGAGTTTGTACAACTCGCAACACCTGTTGTGTTGTACTTAACTGTATCAATACCGTTTGAATTGTATGCTGAGTACGGAGCAGATGCAAGATAGTATTCAACCGTACCGGGCGTATCCATTGTAAGAAGATCGATCGATTTATACGCAAAACCTGTATCAGGTCTCATATAATCTTCATAGTTAGCAGTGAATCTTACAGCTTTACCGTCAGGAGTACCGTCACCCTCTTCACTCATAACATTAGTCGGATTGTAAATTGAAAATCTGACTGTTGAAAGAGTTGTTGCGCCGTAATCTTTACCAATTGTGTTGCTTGTGTTCTTGTCATAGTAAAATCTTCCGTTGTATGTGGAAGAAATATCTCCGAAATTCAGCTCCCAAGTCTTTGAATCATAGTTATCTGATGATCTGTTACCGGCAGACTTACGGTATACTGAAGATGTGGATACCTTGTGCAAACCTGATACTGTAAGAGAGTATTCCAAAATAGGATTAGATGTAACACTACCCCATGAATCCTGTCTTTTGTATGAAAGATCAAACTCGAATTTCAATGCTCCTGTGCTTATCGGAGATTTAACAACATTAGTTGTAGTTTTTATAGTTTTTGTAGTTGTTCCAGAAGTGCAGTTTGCAGTAATAGTAACAGCAGATGATCCGCTGTATGTACCGCCTGTAACCGTGTACTTGTAAACATACTTGGTTAAATCTTCCGTACCTTCAACTGATGTAGTATAGGATGACGAAAGTTTCATACCCGAATCGGCAGAAATTGATATTGAATCAAGAGCGCGGTCAGATGTAACTGTAACCGGAGTGCCGCTAATGAAATTTCCCGATTTCAAAGGAATTCTGGGTGCTATTGCTACGAATGCAGAAAAATCTTCGTCCGTAACAACTTCCATGTCGAATTCACTATCAGATGGTTCAACAGAGTCTGTTGCTACATTTCCGATAATGTCACCAAGTTCTTCAACAACAGCATAAAGCGGTGTTGAAGTCACCATCATTGTCAGCGATACGAAAAATGCAAGAATCTTTAATAACATATAATCTCCTCCTAAAAGATCATAATTAAAAGACTTATACACAATAATGAAACTATGTATATACTTACATTTATAATAACAGATTTTTTGTGTTTTGTAAACATTTTCAAGAATTATTATTAAATTTTTTCTTTGATTTTCAAAAAAATTATTATGCTTCAGATTTATTTTATCTGAAATTGTTTTCATTAAAATTAAATAAATTCCCAAAATGTAAAATCGCAAAAGGGATAAACATAAATATTAAGAGGTTCTTACAAGCATATTACTTGCAAGAACCTCTTGACTTGTCTTATTTTATGCAGTTTGCACTTTTATGCAAACCTCAAAATATTATTCTTCTGTTGTATCTTCTGCAGCTTCTTCAACAGCTTCTTCAACAACTTCTTCCTTGGGCTCAATAAGAGCACGGATAGAAAGGCTTACGCGTTTCTTGTCAAAGTCAATAGCTGTGATCTTAGCCTTAACAACTTCACCAACTTCAAGAACATCAGCAGGCTTTTCAATGCGTCTGTCAGCGATCTGTGAAATGTGAATAAGACCGTCAATGCCGGGAATGATCTGTGCGAATGCACCGAATGTTGTCATTCCTACGATTTTTGCATCAACAACTGTGTCAACAGGATAGTCACGACGAAGAATTTCCCACGGATTATCTTCAGCCTTCTTGAATCCGAGAGAAATCTTTCCTTTCTCTCTGTCAAGTGCTTTGATGAATACTTCAACTGTATCGCCGATATTAACGATTTCTGAAGGATGCTTAATACGCTTCCATGAAAGCTCAGAAATATGTATCATACCGTCAACGCCGCCGATATCAACAAATGCGCCGTATGCTGTCATTGACTTAACAACACCTGTGTAAACCTGCTCTTCTGCAAGGTTTGCCCATAATGCTTCAGAAGCAGCCTTACGTTCTTCAATAAGAACTGTCTTGATTGAACCAACTGCACGACGTCTCTGCTTGTTGATTTCCATAACCTTGAAACGTACCTTAGTTTTGAGTAAATCCTCCAACTCTACGTTTCTGGATACTGTTGCCTGTGATGCAGGAACAAATACTCTTGCTCCGTTTGAAGTTACGAGAAGACCACCACGGATAACTTCTGTAACTACACCCTCAAGTATCTCACCGGTTTCTTGGGCTTCAACAACCTTCAACCATGCACCGATTGAATCAAAACGACGCTTCGAGAGCATTACTGTTCCTTCCTGATCATTTGTTTTCATGATGATAAGGTCAATTTCGTCACCGATCTTAAGTTCTTTTGTAGCATCAGCTGTAGGATCGTTGCTGTATTCGTCCATCGGAACATAACCGGCATGTTTTCTGCCGATATCAACCTGGATTTCCGACGGTGTGATACCCATGACTACTCCCTTAACTTTTTGGTCAGAGTTCATTGCGCTCAATGACTCTTCAAGAAGCGCTTCAAAAGAAGCCTCTTCTGCAGATTTTTCAGTCGCCTCGACTTCAGGAATGTTTTGCTCTTTTACTGTTTCGGACATGGTTTCAAGTACCTCCTTTATTATGCACGCAGGCGTCGATGCGCCCGCAGTAACACCGACCGTGTCATAACCGTTTAAGTCATATTGATTTAACTCGTCCGCAGTTTCAATAAGAACGGTCTGACAATTTTCCTCACATACCGCTTTCAGTTTTGCAGTATTTGAGCTTGTACGCCCTCCGATGATGACCATCAGCTGACATTCTTTAGAAAGTTCAATAGCTTCTTTCTGTCTTTCTTCGGTCGCAGAACATATTGTATCAAAAATTATCGCATTTGTACAGAGAAAATGCAAAATTTTTAAATTTTTCTGCCACTCTTTTG
>JAFRZS010000230.1 GCA_017442445.1 Clostridia bacterium | reverse complement strand
GTATGCGATAAATCGCTCCTCATCCATTCTGTCTTCTCTGCTTTTTGTAATATCAAGACCCGCTTCGCAAAGCTTATTTCTGTCATTATCATTAAGAATTGATGTGTTTTTCAATATCATCGGGAACACACCGTCATTAGCACCGACAACAAAAACTGCCTTCGGTGCATCTATTCTTATTCTTGCGGCATCGCCTATTGATACCTCATCAAGTCCCTGAGGAATATTTCCTATATCTATTGAACGCACTGAGGAATTAAAAAGCTCTGCTACCCTCTTTGGAGTCAGACGCATATTTTTAAGAATCCCTGCAAAATTATCAATAATTTCTATCAATACATCCCATATTCTTGCCTGTTGTCTTGCTGCTGTGATTTCCCCCATCGCTTCAAGGTCATTGGCAAGTTTTTTGAGATTTTCAGAAGCTTTGACATTTCTGAGTAAGTTATATATCGCTCTTGCGGCTTTCTCTCCGTCAGGTTCTGATAATTCTTCCTTGAATTTCAGCAAGGGAAGAATTGTCTGTCTTCTTATTTCGTTAATTCTTTCAAGCTTTATTCTGTCCTTATCAAAGAACTCCGCACCATATCCTTCGGGGTGTTTTGTAAATTCATTTTTAAACTGATTGCCTCTGATATTCCACATCAGAACATAATTTTCGAATTCAGAAATTTTTGAGAAATCAAGACCTGTAAGTCCTGTTTTCAGGTAGGTCATAATTGCTTCTTCCGTAAACCCTTCAGTTGCCACATCAAGTGCATTTTTTACAAATAAAATCAGCGGTTGCTTAGAGATTGAAACTCTTTCGTCTCTGAAATGCGGTATTCCGTATTTTTCAAGCTGATACTGCATCTCATCGCAATAAGTTCCCATTGACCTTGTTATAATGGTAATATCTCTGCAACGGTAGTTTTCCTGTCTTAAAAGCTTCTTTATCTGCTGTGCGACAAAAATACATTCTTCTCTAATGTCCGAAGCTGTACATAGTGTGATATTCTGCGTTTCGTTTTCACAGACCTCATAGTCTGTGCGGTACATTCCGCTTTCTAACGATGCTAATGCACTATCGGAATAAAACTCCTTCTGATTGCAAAACACAGGTTCGGCAATTTTAACAGATAGTTTTTTTGCAGTGTCCATAAGGCGCTTTGCGCTTGTTTTTGAATATGCAAAAGGCCCGAAATCATATTCTCTTTTAAATAAATCATCCGTTGTGAGAGTAACATAACATTCTTCACTCTGTTCCAAAAGACGACCTACAAGTTTTAACTCTTGTCCCGAAAAGCTGTGGAATGCATCAATAAAAATCTTATATCCGTCAAAACAACGCGTTTCACCAAGCACATCAAAAAGCTTGTCCATGTCATCATCAGAGTCAATATAATCTCTCTGAATCAGAGCATTATACATATCCATTATGAGTGCAGTTTCGCTTATTTTCTTACAAAGTGTTTCGTTATTTATCTCCGTACAGGCTCCGAGCAAATCTTCACTTGTCAATGCGGATTTTTTAAGCTCCCCTACCAAAGATATCATTGAGTTTACAACGGATATATTTTTCTTGTGTCCTGCATAAATTTCAAGCTTATCCGAAACAGCATCAAGTGCCATGTTCATCAGAAGTGTTTTTCCGCAGTCATCAAGCTTTTTCTTGCCCTTGGGATTTTTAACTAACTTTATAGCAAGTCTTGAAAAACTGGTTATATCAATATTATCAAGCTTTGTTGGATCAATACGCCTTGACAATTCCTTTTCGGTCACGAAGGTATATTGCTCCGGAACGATTAAAACAAGTTTATCGTTACCTTTTTCAATCTCTTCTGCTATTTTGTTGTAAATGTAAGCGGTCTTTCCGCTTCCTATTCTTCCGTAAACGAATTGCAGCATAGTGTCCCACCTTTAATTTTAAACTTGAAATTTAAGTCTGATTGGTGTATTATAAATCAGAAAGGAATTTAGATATGAATAAAAAAGATTTAATTAAAAAAGCTTCAGACATTACTCCGTCATCTAAACAGCTTGAATGGCAAAATAACGAGCTTTCAGCTTTGGTTTATTTCGGACTCAACACATTTCTCCCTCTCGGTGAGGGTCACGGTTATGAGTTGTCAAGCCGCTTCAATCCGTCATTATTTGATGCTGATGAATGGTGTCGTGTTTTGAAAACAGGAAAGTTCAACGCACTGATTCTCACTTGTAAATATAACGACGGCTTTTGCCTTTGGCCGAGCAAATATACTGATTATTCAGTTGCAAACTCGGATTGGAAAGAAGGAAAAGGCGATATAGTAAAAGAGGTTTCCGATGCCTGCCGCCGTCACGGATTGAAATTCGGTATCTATCTTTCGTTGCTCGACAAGCATGAGCGTTCACACGGCTTAGGTAAAGAATATGATGATTTCTTTAAAAATCAGCTTACCGAATTAATGTCAGGTTACGGAAAAATTGATTGTGTCTGGCTTGATGACACCTTACCTATCGGTCAGCGCGGTCAGAATTATGATATTGAAGGATATATTGATATTATCAGAAAGCTCCAACCCGATGCCGTAATTTCAAAATGCGGCCCCGATATCCGTTGGGGCGGTAATGAGGTCGGAGTTACAAGACCTTCTGAGTGGAGTGTTCTTCCCGATGTATTCCGTAAACCCAAATACAGAGAAGCTGACCTTGACCTCGGCAGTATCAAAAAACTTGCAAAATCCGATAAGCTTGTCTGGTATCCCGCTGAATTTTTCATGCATATGAGGGCAAGTCGTTTTTATAATGCAACAGAGAACGAAAAGCTTACTCCCTTGCATAAATTAGTTACAACTTATCTGAAAACCGTCGGCGGTAATGCATCGCTTGTACTCGGTGTTTCACCTGATCCCTACGGTCAGTTCAGCGAAATCGATAGAGAAAACATCTTCCTTTTCGGAAATCAGCTGAATAAAATTTTCAGAAAAAACTATGCTGAAAATGCAATTGCTGTTGCCGATTGCTCAAAAGATGTAAAACATTCTGAATCAAATATAACTGACGGCAATAATGACACTTATTGGCACAGCGGTGATGTTACATCAAAAATCAACATAAGCTTCACGCTCAAAAGTATTTCAAACATCAGACATATAGTTCTTGCTGAAAATACTTCCACCGGTCAGCAAATTGAAAAATTTACCGTCAGAATAAAACAAAAGGATAAATTCAAAAAAGTATATTCCGGTACAACTATCGGTCACAAAAAAATAATCAATCTTGATAAGCCGATACTTTCATCCGATATACTTATAACGATTAAAAAAACGCGTTGTTTTGCAACACTTTCAAAATTTGAGGTTTATTAAACAACAGCCCACTTATAGTAAAACTATATCAGTGGGCTGTCTTTTTTTATTTAATGTTTTTCAGGGAGAGGAAATCCGTGCTTCACAAGAAGCTTATTGATTCTGTCAACGGGATTGAGAAGACCGCTGATTGAACCGTCATGGTTGAGTGTATCTATAATCAATGACATGTATTTTGACAAGTCAACTTCTACATACCAATCTTTGTTTGCTAATTCAGGCATTCTGTAAACTAAGTTTGTTGTATAAACTCTGTCAAATACGCCTTCTTCGTAAGCCTTATCAAATACATCAAGACCGTTGCAGAAAAGTCCGAATGTTGTGCATATGTATATTCTTCTTGCTTTGAGTGCTTTGAGTTTTCTTGAAACTTCAATTACTGACTCGCCTGAAGAAATCATATCGTCAATAATTATAATATCTTTTCCCTCAACATTGTCGCCGAGGAACTGATGCGCAACAATGGGATTGCGTCCGTCAACAACAACAGAATAATCTCTGCGCTTGTAGAACATTCCGAGGTCAACACCCAAAACTGCTGAATAATAAATACATCTGTGCATTCCGCCTTCGTCGGGAGAAACAACCATAAGGTGATCCTTGTCTATCTGAAGTGTTTCTTCATTCTTAACCAATGCCTTGATCATCTGATATGTTGTCTGAACATTTTCAAAGCCTGACAACGGAATAGCATTCTGAACTCTTGCATCGTGAGCATCAAATGTTATGATATTCTCAACACCCATAAAATTGCAAAGCTCCTGTAATGCGATTGCACAGTCAAGTGATTCTCTGCTTGAACGCTTGTGCTGTCTTCCTTCGTAAAGCATAGGCATAACAACTGTTATTCTTCTTGCCTTACCTGCAATAGCACTGATTGCTCTTTTTAAGTTAGCATAATGATCATCGGGGGTCATCTTTCTGTACTCACCGTACATTTTATATTCAATTCCGTAATTGAACATATCGCAAACGATAAATAAGTCGTAACCTCTTACGGTCTGCTTTACTACCGCCTTGCTTTCGCCTGTACCGAAACGCGGAAAATCAACATCTACAATATAGGAATCTTTTTCATATCCTACAAATGCTATTGTGTTCTTGTGTTCGCTGTTTTTCTGCGCTCTGCTCTTGACAAGATACTTGTCAATCTTTGATGCAAGTTCCTCACAACCGGGTAATGCGATGATACCAAGTTGTCCAACAGGTATTGTTGTTAAATCTTCCATAATGTTTGCCATGTGTTTGACCTCCTCTTTGACTCTTACATATATATTCTAATATATTTCGACAATTTTTTAAAGCGATTTGCAATTTTTTGCGTAATGAATTTTTTAGGATTATTCGCAATTTGTTTGTGTATTTTCTACAAAATCATTTTACCTCTACTATAACAAGCTCAGGAGGATTATTTATTCTCGGAATAAAAGTGGAATCGCCAAGCCCTGCTGAAATAATCATTGTAGCCGTATCTGATTTATAAATACCTTTTGTATATTTCGGAAACAAGCCTTGTTCCGGCGCAAAAACTCCTCCGATAAAAGGTAATCTCACTTGTCCTCCATGGGCATGTCCCGATAAAATCAGGTCAAGTTTATAATTTTCAAGAGTGTCGGGATAATACTCGGGATAGTGGCAAAGAAGTATTTTAAAAAGGGCTTTTTTCTCAAACTGAGTTATAAAATCATAGTGCTCAGTATAAGGATCGGGATACGATGACAAGCCACCTATCATTATATCCTGACCGTTCACCTGCACCGTAACATCTTCATTGTCAAGAAAAACCGCTCCTGTTTTCTGCATTTGTGAAAAAACATTTCCTGTTTTCTTGTCCAGCGCTCTCTCATGATTTCCGAGGCAAAAATAAACATCGGTTATTTTACAAAGCTCAGAGAACAAGTTAATCGCAACATCTGTATTTTCGTTATTCTTATTTACCATATCACCCGCCACAAGAATGATATCGGGTGATTTTTCTTTTATTGCCGCAAGTAATTTTTCGCTGCCTTTGCCGTATTCCCTTAAATGTAAATCCGATAACATCGCAACCTTAAACGGTGTTGTTATTTTTTCGTTCTCAATTGTATATTCCGTTACCCTCAAATCAAATTCTCCGTAATAAACCAAAGATGCACATATAATAGCTATAACTGTAAATATTGAACTTATTGATACAAGTTTTCTTTTCGCTTTAATCATCTTTTAATCAATTTTTTAATTTTACCTTTTATTATGTTTATAAACGGTGTATTTGACATTTCCAACAACTCGCCGCAAGTATCTATTCTGCCTGTTCTTATTCTGTTAAACGCCGCTTTTCTGTATTTGTTTGACTTTGAAGGAACTAAAATTGATGTATTAAGTCTGCTTGTTGTTTCAAGTTCAACCTCTTTAGCAATCAATTTATCTGAAATCGCTGCCATAAGTTCTTGTCCTTTTTCCGACTGAACCAAGACTACCGATGTGCCTTTATCATCGTCCATTTCAGGATCTGTATCCCAAATTCCCCAGAAATCACCTATGGTGATATCACTTGTTCTTCCGTAGCCTTTGAAGTTACAGCTTTCACATGAAGGTCTTGAAATACAGCCTCCGACAAAAAGACTCATAAACAGGTTGTCCGCATTGGAAACAATCTTCTCTGTGCCGTTTTTATATTTGAACACGCTTGAATATTTGTATCTGCTCCAGCCTGAACACTTTGACCTCATATTGATTTCTATCTGTTTCTCTCCGTTTGAATCGCAGTTTGCTCTGTATTCAACATAAGCATTCCATGCTACAGGTGAGGGTATTCCGTGACAGACAAAATCTATACAGTATAAGTTTTCATAATCTTTTTTAACAAAGGTTTTAAGACCTGCAACCTGACAAGGTGTTCCTGAAAACAAGACTTTTTTTCCTTGCTTCAAATCAGATAAAACATCTGCAAAAGTATTCCCTAAATCGCTTTCAGAATACTTTGCACCTCGTAGCTTTGATAAACCGATTTCGTTATCTGTACGAGTATGTTTCACATTGAAATTATCATCATACTGAGCACCGTAAACAACGCCGCTCTGATTTAAAATATATCTTGCAAATTCAGAAAATACACCGCCCGAAGAACTTTCAGATCTGAGCGAATCTTCATTTGAGTATGCAGCATATGCCGTCGGCAAAGGATATTCAACTTTGTTCTTTACAGGACATACCAATTCACATTTTCCGCAGTTGATACACTGTGATTTATCATTTAGTTTCGGATATCTGAAACCTTCTTTATCCGATTCCATTGTTATACAATTTTTAGGACACACGCTCATACACGCAGTACAGCCTGTGCAAATATTGATTGGTGCTAATTCAGGCATAATCAAAACCGCCTTTTACTTTTTCTTGAATATAAAGCATAATTTTCTCAGAACCTTATACGGTAAAGCTTTTTTAGGTGCTGTAAGCTGATAATATAAAACATTATCTTCAATTGACAGTTTTTCGTGTTTTTTTAAGTTTGAATATGCTTCATTCATAAGCTCCGTGTTTCTGTTCATTGAAGCAAGTTTTAAAATACTTCTCCAATATCCACCGTCAATTTTATTGAGATAATATGCTTTTTCAGACTCATCGGATATAATCAGGTTCACCATATAAATCCTGATATCTCTGTAACCTGCCGCATTATCAAGGTCTTTCTTTTCAGATTCTCTTGCGTCATCTGTTCTGCACAAAGAATTGCCTATCTGAATATAGTTCATATGCGGTTTGTCAATAAATCCGCATTTTTTTCTATATATAAGAGGCAACAAAAACTGAAGATTCTGACCATAGCGGGATTGATAAATTTCTCTGTCAGGATAGAATTCAAACAGCGGTTTTGAACGCACCAGATAACTTCCCGCCCAGTTATTTGTTTCTCCTCTTAAGAGGGCAAGGAAAACATCTTTTATTTTTTTCTCTGCTTCACTTTCGACAAACAAGCGTTGACTGTCAGTTTTCACAATCCAACCGTTAGTCCTTACCACATCAACATCCGAATTATCTTTCAGATAGTTAACTCTTTCCTCAACACAACCGGGCAAATATTCATCATCTGCATCTAACAAGGAAATATAATCACCTGTTACCAATTTCAATCCGGCATTGATAGCGCTTCCGAGACCGCCGTTTTCTTTGTAGAAATACTTAAGCTCATAACCCTTCTCTGTAAAACGAGAACTCCATGCAACTATTTTTTCTTTACTGTTATCGGTTGAACCGTCATCAACAACAATCAATTCCACAGACGGATATGACTGTTCATAAATCGATGCAATTGCGCGGTCGATAAATTCTTCTCCATTATAGCACGGAACAATAATGCTTACTTTTTCCATTTCAATTTCCTCTCCTGATGACTATTCAGGTTCTTTTGAATTTTCCTAATACTTTTTTGAAAATGCGATTACTCATAGCTTTAATCGCCTGGAACTCTTCGGTTTTATAAAAAAGAAGAGTATTTATTCCCAAGGGAATGACAACAGCAATTATTGCTTTTATTACAAAATTAACAATCACTATCGGAGTATTTATAAGCATACATAAGCCGTAAGCAATACCCATATTGGCAAAACCTAAAAGGATATATTTAATATAATTTTTGTAATACTCTTTTACAGATGTATGGAACACCTTATGATAAATTATAATTGGTCTGTACCAGTCGGCAGTCAATAAGCTACCGATAATTGTACCAAGGAAAACACCTGCAACACCCATATGCTTTGCAAGGACAATTGATACAACGAGGTTAACTCCTGCAAAAGCAAACGGAATCCATGAGTCCTCCATGTATGTTCCGGCGGCACTTTTCATCGTAATAAGAGGTATTCTGAGACCTGTAAGAAAATTGTTTATTACAATAATAGAAACCGTAAACATATTAAAAGTAAATTCGTTACCAATCCACAACTCACCAATGAAAGGATTGAAAAGGCATAAGAAGCACACTGCTTCAAAAGAGTAGATAAAATATGCCGAAAACATCATTACATCAAAAGATTTTTTCTTTACTTCATCACTTTCAACTGCAACAACATTTCCCATACCTGCTGTAACACTTGCAAACACTGTAGCAATATATCCGTTTACCATGTTTCTTATCATAAGATAATTTGAATATATACCTGTTGCCGCAAGGCTGACTAATTTTGTGATAATCAGGTTGTCTGTTGAATTTACAAGATAATCCCCGATTTTTGCAATAACAAGTCCGCCTATGTTTCGCTTAATCTCTGTTTTTTGTTCAGGTTTTAATTTTTCCTTGCTGTAAAAATCAACATCTTTATATCTTTTTGTTATATAACGGTTTTGTAAAAACATTGTCAAAACTGTACAGAAAATCTGAACAGCAAGATATATTACATAATTCTTGAGTGTAAGCAACACAACAATCTGAACAAGAGTTTGTACTATACTTATAGAAACGCTTATAGGAACTAATCTGAAAGATTGATTGTCAGATGAAATAAGTGTCGTTTTGTAGGACAAGAAATATCCCGCAACTATGTTCAACAAGAACGCAAAATATGCAAATCCGGTGCCATGTGGCTGCTGTTCAGGTGCTACAAAAAAATCCAAAGCAAAGAAAAGGCCGATACCTGAAACGGATACTATTATTCCGATTATTGTATATGCTTTTCTGTAAAGTGACATCAATGCACTGACGGATTTATAATCGTTTTCAGCTAAAGGTTTATATAAACTGAAACCTATTGCAGACGCGATACCTATTTCGGTAATTGATAAAAAGCCGAGTACATTTCCCAAAAGTCCCGACAATCCCAAATACTCAGAGCCCAGTACTTTAATAAAAACTGTTCGTGACACCAGCCCCAATAATGAAGTAAAAACCGTGTTACCTAATGTCAAAAACAGATTTTTCGTTGAATTTTCTAATCTCGACATATTCCTTATTCCTCTAAAAGCTTAAACGAATTCTTTATTTTTTCAATAGCATTATCAGCAAATTTACGGTAATCCTTGAGTTTGCTGATAATATCCTCCCTGTTTTCAATAACCTTTTTAAATTCACAAAGTAAATCATCTTCGGTTTTAAGTTTTTGTACAGGTATGATATATTTGTCTTCTGAACCAAAGATATCCTTTGCTATGCCTCGCGCTTTGACAGAATAACCTAAAACTAAAGTTGGTACTCCTGTTGAATATGCGGCAATCGTAGAATGAGTTCTGGCACCGACAAAATACTTACAGTTTTTTATAACTCCCTTTATTTCTTCGCAAGAACGGTCAGAAATCATCTCTACTCTTTTTGTATCAACAAATTCATCATAGAGTTCTTTTAACGGAATCCTGTCATCATTTTCATCCCAAATAACATGCGGAATCATAACAACCTTCAAATCCGTTTCATCTATTATATATTGAATTAACTTTCTGTAACTTCTCATAGCAAGTCCCGATTCGCTCTCGTTTTTTATTGCCATGGGACTTAAATTTATACCGACTGTATTGCTGTTTTCTGCATCATCTGAGCTGTCTAAAAAGAAAGCAGGGTCAGATGTTAAAATAGTATTTTCATTTACTGTCTTCAGTGCTTCATATGAAATGGACTCTCTTGCAACTATAAGAGAATAATTACTCAGATCCTTTGCAATTTCGGGATTTTCGAGTAATTCCGGTTCAACCGAGCACCCCCATAATACCGTCTTTGCGCCTCTTTTACGCATCATATTATGAAGCATTACGTATCTTTTTACATCTGCATAACAGTAATTATCTCCGCCGATTGACAAAACAATGTCGCCCGGTTTAACTTTTGAAATGGTCGTCATGTAGTCAAGCTGATCCATATATGTATAATCTTTTTTAATTTTTAAAGAAAGATATGCCTTAAAGAAATCAAATGATAATTTAGAATACGGCTCTTTATCTTTTACTATATCGCAGATTTTATCAATACCGTATTTTTTGTCTTCAGCAGGATTTGCAGAAATAAGTATTGGTCTTTCATATCCGAGTTCTTTTAAAATTTTAGATGTTGAACGCACAATAGCCTCACAGCCGTGATTTCCGCTGCCGCCGTGGGCATACATATATATTTTCAAATCACTCACCTCTTTTTATTAACGCAAATCCACTTTTTATCTGTATATATAAAACCTGTTGTATATAACGCAAAAACTAATTTTTCTTTTTTTGAAACCGCACTGCATTTCAAAATATCAACAAGTGATTTTCTGAATAAAGTCTTTGATTTAGTAATAAAATCTTTACTATACTCACACTCACCGTTTACCATTGACAGCACATACTGAAATACGTGAGACAACGTCACATAAAAACATTCCGGCGCTCTGTATTCTTTAGTTTTGTTTATATAGTCAAGAATTTTTTGTGATGCAACTATAATATCTGTTGAGGGAGCTTTGAGCATTTTTGACATCGCACCCTGAGTATTTTCAATATAGTGATATCTTGTTTCAGGTGTCACTTTTACAAACGATGCTTTTGAAAAAACATCTAAAACAAACAGTATATCCTCATATGTTTTCATAAGAGGAAATTCAATTTCGCCGATTATTTCTCGCTTAAATAATTTGGCACAAGGACCTGAATTTATAACTTCTCGTTTCAATAAAAGATCAATTGCTTCGTCCTTGTTTAAGTTGAGTTCCTCGTCTATAAAATGTCTTCTTTCTTTTCCGTCAGCTTCAACAACAACATCGCAGACAACTATATCTGCGTCACTTCTCTCAAACAGTACGTCAAGATAATTTGAATCTATTTCGTCATCTGCATCAAGGAATGTAATAAATTCGCCTTTAGCTTTTTTCATTCCGTTATTTCTTGCAACCGATACACCGCCATTATCCTGATAAAAATATTTAAAACGGTTATCCTCCTGTAAAAAATTCTCGCAGATTTCTGCTGAATTATCACAGCTTCCGTCATCAATCATAATAACTTCATAATCCGAAAAAGACTGATTTTTTAAACTTTTCAATAATCTTTCTAAATCCTTCCCGGAATTATATATCGGAATAATTACAGAAATCATTTTCAAGCTCCTCTGATTTTTCTGACGGTATTTCTCAAAATTCTGCGTATTGAAAGTATAAGTTTTATAAATCCTATCTGTTTGTTTTTATATAAAAACAGTATAATTTTTTTTAATGATGATTTGCCGTTTGAGTCTATCAACTCATCAGGTGTTACTTTTTTTAATTCATTAAACCTTTCCTTCAGCAAATCAATCGGGCTATAGAAAAGAACAAAAAATACATAATTATTTATCATTTCATCAATTATTTTTTTGTTGTCATTTTCATATGCACCTTGTGAAATGAGAAATTCTCTGAATCTTAATCTGATTATAAGCTGTGTAAAATAATCAATTTTTTCGTCCAATACTATCTGTGATGAATTATCCGCAAATTGCAGATAACGGTAATAACATTTGTCATCAAAATAGATAGCATCAATTTTTTTATATATCCTTAAATAAAAATCAAAATCTTCTGCCAATTTTATTGTTGTATCAAATCTGATATCATCAATCAAATTCTTACGGAATATCTTTGCTACACAAAAGCCGAAAATTCCTGTATCTTTCTGCACCTGTGCAAAAGTTGCAAGTATTTCACTTTTTGTCTTCTTGCCCTTGTAGGGTGCAAAAGTATATGTTTTCTTGTCAGAATCCATCCAATAATTTTCCAACCCACTGATTACAAAATCAACATCATTTTGTGATATCAAGGTAACAAGGTTTTCAAAATGCTCGGGATATAATCTGTCATCAGAGTCAATAAATGTTATGTATTCCCCTGTTGCCTTATCAATGCCGAAATTTCTTGCATTTGATACTCCTCCGTTTTTAATGTGAAACACTTTGAAACGAGAATCAGTTTCAACTATTCTGTCACATATTTCACCCGACTTATCAGTTGATCCGTCATCAACAAGGATACACTCAAAATCAGTAAATGTCTGATTTAACAAATCTTCAATCAAGTCAGCAATATATAATTCTTTATTATAAACGGGGATTATAACACTTAAATTCACTCTTCTCACCTCTTTTGAAGTTGTAATTAAAAAATCATCTTTTTGTATCCAAATAAAGTTTTTCTATTCTGTCAGCACTCTCACGAATATCGTATCCGGCTTCAGTAACTTTTCTTTTTATTATTTCTTTATCGGTTGATTTTTTATCCGAAAACTCAAGAATTTTTTCTGCCCATAATTCCGGCGAATCAGTTTCTGCAAACAAAACAGGCGCGACCCCGACATCAATAGCTTTCGGAACATTTGTTGATGCTATGCACGGAACTCCTGCTGACTGTGCTTCAACAGCTACCATACCTAAACCTTCATACTGTGAAGGGAAACAAAATACATCAATCATATTCATAAAATTATATATATCCGCTCTCAAACCCGGGCAAAAAACTTTATCTTCTAAATGATATTCGGAAATTTTTTCAAAAACTTTTTTTGCATAATCGGTATCATTTTTACCCGTTAAAACCATTTTAAAGTCAACTGATTTATCATTAAGCACTTTTGCAATATCAACTAAAAACAACTGGTTTTTAACTGCAGAAAATGTGCCTGCATGTCCGATTATAATTGTATCATCGCTTG
>JAFRZS010000229.1 GCA_017442445.1 Clostridia bacterium | reverse complement strand
CAACGCACATATGCTCAAGGGTGTAACATTAAAAGCCAATGATAATTTTGACGGCGGTTTCCGAATTGCCGTAAACAACGGACAGGCGTATTACGATTACTCTGTTGAGGCTGTTACTGATATGTTATCAAACTATCTCAGTGAAAAAGTCACAGCACTTCTGAAAGAGGCTGAATAATTATGGCTGAGTATTATCTGATATCTCAATTACCGTCTTTGGACGGTATCAGTGAGAGTACACCTCTTCCTATCACGGAAGAACGCTTTTCAGAGCTTTGCCACCGCTTTTTAAGTGAAAAAGCTTGTGCTGAATTTGACAGATTATCACTTATTCCCAATATACACAACGAAAAATCAAGCTCTGATTTAATTGAAAGTTGGAATGACGGTGAAAGAAATCTGCGACTTGCTCTTGCAAAAATCCGTGCAGACAAAATGAAGAAACCGTTTGATTCAGGAAACATCAATTTTCCACCTGCTCTTATTCAGGCAGCGCGTACGGCAACGGAATTTGACAGTCCTATGGAAGCTGAAAAATTCCTCAACCGTTACAGACTGGACTTTCTTGAATCGCTCAGACCCTCGGATTCATTTTCTGAGAATTATGTTTTTTATTATTGGCTTAAACTCAAGCTTCTCCTTCGTATAAGAGAGTTTGATACTCAAAAAGGCGAAGCGGCATACAGAAATATTTATGACTCCATAATGAACGGAGATACATTGGAGGTTTCACAATGACCGAAAATAAAGGTAAAGTAGTAAGCATTAACGGAAATCTGGTGTCCGTTGAATTTGAAGGTAATGTTTCAATGAACGAAATATGCTATGTTCATGTTGACAACACCAGACTTAAAAGCGAAGTTATCCGTATCAGAGGAAACATCGCTCAGATTCAGGTCTATGAAATGACAGGCGGCATAAAATACGGTGACATGGTAGAGTTTACCGGAGAAATGCTCTCAGCACTTCTCGGCCCCGGTCTGCTCGGTCAGATATATGACGGACTTCAGAATCCCCTCCCCTTGTTAGCTGAAAAGGCAGGTTGGTTTTTGGAACGAGGTATCTATGCTGACGGACTTGATAATGACAAAAAATGGGAGTTCACTCCCACAGCAGAAGTCGGTACAGTTCTTCGTGCCGGTGATTATATAGGATTTGTTCCCGAGGGAGCTTTCACACATAAAACTTTTATTCCGTTTTATCTTCACGGCAACTATACTCTTAAATCAATCGTTGAAAAAGGCTCATACACAGTAACAGAGCCTGTAGCTGTTATCACTGACGAGCGTGGACGCGAAACAGCTGTTTCAATGGCATTTAAGTGGCCGGTTAAACGCGCAATAAGATGTTACAACGAAAGACTCGCTCCCGTGGAAACAATGGAAACCAAGGTTCGTCTTATTGACTCCTTCTTCCCTGTTGCAAAGGGCGGTACTTACTGCACTCCCGGCCCGTTTGGTGCAGGTAAAACAGTTTTACAGCATACAACATCAAAGTATGCCGATGTTGATATCGTTATAATTGCTGCTTGTGGCGAACGCGCAGGTGAAGTTGTTGAAACTTTGACGGAATTCCCTGAGCTTACAGACCCCAAAACAGGCCGTTCGCTTATGGAACGCACCGTTATTATATGTAATACATCGTCAATGCCTGTTGCATCTCGTGAAGCATCAGTTTATACCTCAGTAACTATTGCCGAATATTACAGACAGATGGGTCTTAATGTTCTTTTACTTGCCGACTCAACTTCTCGTTGGGCACAGGCACTCAGAGAAATGTCAGGCAGACTTGAAGAAATCCCCGGTGAAGAAGCATTCCCCGCTTATCTTGAATCATATATTGCCGCTTTCTATGAAAGAGCAGGTTATGTACGTCTTAATGACGGAAGTAAAGGCTCTGTCACAATCGGCGGTACAGTTTCTCCCGCAGGCGGTAACTTTGAAGAGCCTGTTACTCAGGCAACACTGAAGGTTGTCGGTGCTTTCCACGGATTATCCCGTGAACGCTCAGATGCAAGAAAGTACCCGGCTATTGACCCGCTTATCTCGTGGTCAAAATATAAGACGGTTACAGATACAAAGAAATCCGAATATTGCAAAAAATTCCTTCACCACGGCGATGAAATCGGTTCAATGATGAAAGTTGTCGGTGAAGAAGGAACAAGTATTTCAGACTATATTATTTATCTGAAAGCTGAAATGCTTGATGCGGTTTATCTTCAGCAGAATTCTTTTGACCCGATTGAAGCTAACTGCACAACTGCTCGTCAGAGATATGTGACAGATAAGCTTGTATATATTTTAGGAAGCGAATACTCTCTTGACAGTAAGGATGAAGCAAGAAGCTTCTTTAACCGTATGCGTCAGAGATTCATCAACTGGAATTACAGAGAATTTGAAAGCGATGCCTTTAAGAAGGATGAGCTTGAAATTGATACGCTTTACAGTGAAGGTCAGGGAAAATTACTTCCCGAAGCAAAGCGTTTATTGGAAGGCGGTGAGCAATAATGAATAAAGTTTTCAACCGAATAGAATCAATCACAGGAAATGTTATTACTGTCAGAGCTGAAAATGTTCGTTACAATGAATTAGCTATGATAAACACACGCTTCGGTAAATCTCTTGCTCAGGTCAACAAAATTGACGGAAATCTTGTTTCACTTCAGGTTTTTGCAGGTGGACAGGGAGTTTCCACAGGTGACGAAATCCGCTTCTTAGGACACGAAATGCGCGTGTCATACAGCGAAGACCTTTTAGGCCGTATTTTCAACGGCTCAGGTGACCCGAGAGATAAAGGCCCTGCACTCACAGATAATATGAAATCTATCGGCGGCCCGTCAGTCAACCCGACAAAGCGCATTCTTGCAAACAGAATGATGAGAACAAATATCCCCATGATTGATATGTTCAACACTCTTGTTGTATCGCAGAAGCTCCCCATCTTCTCTATTTCAGGTGAGCCTTATAATCAGCTTCTCGCAAGAATCGCTATGCAGGCTGAAGCAGATGTAATTGTTCTCGGCGGCATGGGACTTAAATATGACGATTTCCTTTATTTTAAAGAAGAACTGTCAAAAGGCGGTGCTTTGAGTAAAACAGTTATGTTTATTCACACAGCTTCAGACCCGACGGTTGAATGTATGATGATTCCCGATATGGCTTTAGCTGTGGCTGAACAGTTCGCACTTGATAACAAGGATGTTCTTGTTCTTCTCACTGATATGACAAACTTCGCCGATGCTATGAAAGAAATAGCTATCACTCAGGAACAGGTTCCCTCTAACCGCGGTTACCCCGGCGACCTCTATTCACAGCTCGCATCGCGTTACGAAAAGGCTGTTGACTTTGCAGATTCCGGTTCAGTTACTGTTCTTGCTGTTACAACGATGCCCGGCGATGATGTAACTCATCCTGTTCCCGATAACACAGGTTATATAACAGAAGGTCAGTATTATCTCAAAAACGGACGCATTGAACCCTTCGGTTCGCTCTCTCGTCTTAAACAGAATGTTAACGGTAAAACAAGAAAAGACCACCGAGCACTCATGGATGCTATGATTCGTATGTACTCATCTTATAAGGAAACTCTTGAAAAGAAAAACATGGGCTTTT
>JAFRZS010000228.1 GCA_017442445.1 Clostridia bacterium | reverse complement strand
GCACTTCGGGAATAAAATTTATATCCGAGGACTTATAGAAATCTCAAGCTATTGTAAAAACGACTGTTATTACTGCGGTTTAAGGTGCAGTAACAAAAACGCGCAGAGATACCGACTCACAAAAGAGGATATTTTACTCTCTTGCAAAATAGGATATGACCTCGGCTTTAAAACCTTTGTATTGCAAGGCGGAGAAGATAATCATTTCACAGATGAGCTTATATGTGATATTGTAAAAACAATCAAGTCAGAATATCCCGATGTTGCAGTGACCTTGTCGCTTGGTGAGAAAGAAAAATCATCATACGAAAAATACCGTAATGCAGGTGCAGACAGATATCTTTTAAGACATGAAACCTCAGATAAAGAGCATTATAAAAAGTTGCATCCAGAGAAAATGTCCATAGATGACAGAAAAAAATGTCTTGAAAATCTGAAAGCACTGGGATACCAGACAGGTTGCGGAATTATGGTAGGCAGTCCTTATCAGACGATAGAAAACATCGCAGACGATTTGATTTATATTCACGATTTTTCACCGCAGATGGTAGGTATAGGGCCGTTTATACCGCACAAGGACACACCTTTTGCAAACGAAAAAACAGGGAATGTAAAATTGACGCTCTTCCTTCTGAGTATAATCAGAATAATGGAAAAGAAGGTTTTGCTACCGGCAACCACCGCATTATCAACAGCGGACGAAAACGGCAGAGAAGAAGGCATATTATCAGGTGCAAATGTAATAATGCCGAATTTGTCACCTGTAGATGTCAGAAAAAAATATATGTTATATGACAACAAGCTTTGCACCGATGAAGAAGCGGCGGAAAGCATAAATAAATTAAAAGAGCGAATAAAATCTGTCGGATACGAAATTGTAACCGACAGAGGAGATTACAGGGGGTAATTTTATGAAATACGATGTAATGTCATCAAAGGCAGAAGAATTTATAAGTCACGAGGAAATTCTTGAAACAATTGAATATGCTGAAAAGAACAAATCAAACAGAGAGCTTATTGAGAGCTTACTTAAAAAAGCTAACGAATATAAAGGTCTGACTCACAGAGAAGCGGCAGTATTGCTTGAATGCGATATACCCGAACTCAATAAGGAGATTGAAGAACTCGCAGTAAAAATCAAGGAAAAGCTTTACGGTAACAGAATTGTAATGTTTGCACCCTTGTATTTATCAAACTATTGTGTAAACGGCTGTACTTATTGTCCGTATCACTATAAAAATAAGCACATAAGAAGAAAGAAACTCAGTCAGCAGGAAATCATTGAAGAGGTAACTGCGTTACAGGATATGGGACATAAGCGTCTTGCACTTGAAGCAGGAGAAGATCCGGTAAATAATCCGATTGAGTATATTCTTGAAAGCATTAAAACAATATACAGCATCAAGCACAAAAACGGAGCAATCCGCAGAGTAAACGTGAATATAGCGGCAACCACGGTTGAAAACTATAAAAAGCTCAAAGATGCGGGAATCGGTACATATATTCTTTTCCAGGAAACATACCACAAAGAAAATTACGAAAAGCTTCATCCCACAGGTCCTAAGCATAACTATGCCTACCATACGGAAGCTATGGACAGAGCTATGGATGCAGGTATTGATGATGTCGGCTGCGGAGTTCTTTTCGGACTTGAAAATTATAAGTACGATTTCGTAGGACTTTTAATGCACGCAGAGCATCTTGAAGCGGCAAAGGGAGTAGGGCCTCACACAATCAGTGTACCGAGAGTATGTCCTGCTGACGATATTGATAAAAACGATTTCACAAATGCAGTACCTGACGATATTTTCCATAAAATCGTTGCTGTTATCAGAATTGCAGTACCCTATACAGGTATGATTATCTCAACAAGAGAATCCAAAAAATCAAGAGAAAAGGTATTGAAGCTTGGTATTTCTCAGATAAGCGGCGGCTCAAAAACAAGTGTCGGCGGTTATGCACAGGAAGAAGCGGAAGAAGATAATTCACAGCAGTTTGATATAAGTGACACAAGAACACTTGACGAAGTTGTTAATTGGCTTCTTGACGGCGGATATATTCCGAGCTTCTGCACAGCTTGTTACAGAGAGGGCAGAACAGGTGACAGGTTCATGACTCTTGTAAAATCAGGACAGATTGCAAACTGCTGTCAGCCGAATGCACTTATGACCTTGAAGGAATATCTTGAAGACTATGCATCTGAGGACACAAGAAGAAAAGGCGAAGCTGTCATAGAAAAAGAACTTGAAAACATTCCGAGCGAAAAAGTAAAAGGAATCGCAAAGGGATATATTGATAATATCAGATTAGGAAAAAGAGATTTCAGATTTTAGGAGTGAGAATATGGCAACACTCAACGAAACACCGAGAGCTGACAGATTGCATATAGGATTTTTCGGAAAACGCAACGCAGGAAAATCAACACTTGTAAATCTGATTACGGGACAGGAAATTTCAATTGTATCAGATGTTGCGGGTACAACAACGGATGTGGTATATAAATCTATTGAAATAAGCGGTCTCGGACCTTGCGAAATAATGGATACGGCGGGTTTTGACGATGTTGGTGGTTTAGGCGAGATAAGAGTCGAGAAAACCAAGAAAGCCGCCGAAAAGGCAAATATCGCAGTAATAGCGATAGCTGACGATGAAATGTCAGAGGAAATCAAGTGGTAT
>JAFRZS010000227.1 GCA_017442445.1 Clostridia bacterium | reverse complement strand
TTTCAAAAAAGACGGCAACGGTTGGAATTTAACAACCGAGGGTGATAAGGGCAGACACATAAGTGCCGTTATCACACTTGTAGATTCATCCTTGACAACTGCACCGGCACTTCAGTTCAATGACGTAAATCTTGACAACTCTATGTATCAGGTAGAAGAAATCACAAACGGTTGGAAATATACTGTTGACTTCTATATCACAGAAGAAATGGTGACGGCAAAAGGAAGTACAGCGTACGATACAAATTACCGTTTTATTGATATTGTGACCACAACAGATTCTTCTGTAATTACAGTTTCCTCAGCAACATTAGGCGGAAATATGTACTATGATGCAGAGGGAAAAGGTGTTTTGGTAAGTGATTTTGAAACAAATGATACTTTGTATGCACGTTGGACGACAAATGAGTATTACCTCAATATAAAGGGATTGCTTGACGGTGTTGAATCTGCGAATATAGGAAGTTACGGAACCGTTGACGTCTATGTAAACGGAGTACAGGTTGCAGATGATGTAATCGACTATTATACAAAACATCCTTACGGCTCTACCTATGAGATTAAGGATATTAAGGTTGCTACAGGAAAAACGTTCGTACAATCAGGTTCAAATGCACTTTCCGGAACAATAAATGTTACTTCAGGCGAAAAAACAGTAATTCTCAAATTCACAACCAATACCTACACAATTAGCTTTAACGGAAACGGCAATACAGGCGGTTCAACTGCATCAATGAGCATGACCTACGGCACAGCCAAAAATCTCACCGCAAACGGCTTTACAAAAACAGGCTATACTTTTGCAGGTTGGAATACAAAGGCTGACGGAACAGGAACCGGCTATACAAATCAGCAAAGTGTTAACAACCTTACTGCAACTAACGGAGCAACAGTAACACTTTATGCACAATGGACTGCTAAGTCGGTCACGATTACACTTGACAGAGTTGGCGGTACCGGAGGTACAGCTTCCGTGCAAGCAACTTATGGTAGTGCATTACCTGACATCGTTGCTCCGACAAAGGCAGGATATACATTTGCAGGTTACTTTGCAGACGACAGAACAACTTCTTTAGCAAGTGAAATAATTTATAATAGCTCTTCTTCATATGCAAGAGTTAATTTCAAAAAGGACGGCAATGACTGGAACTTAACAACGGATGGTGATAAGGGAAGACATCTTACAGCTGTTATTATATTTGTAGATCCGTCCCGTACAAATGCACCGCAAATTCAGTTCAATGACGTAAATCTTGACAACTCTATGTATCAGGTAGAAGAAATCACAAACGGTTGGAAATATACCGTTGATTTCGATATTACAGAAGAAATGGTGACGGCAAAGGGAAGCACTCTGTACAATACAAATTTACGTTTTATTGATTTTTCATGTGTACCAACATCTGACACAGTTATTACAGTTTCCTCAGCAACATTGGGCGGAAATATGTACTATGATGCAGAGGGAAAAGGTGTTTTGGTAAGTGATTTTGAAACAAATGATACTTTGTATGCACGTTGGACTGGGAACACATACACAATTAAGTTTAACGGAAACGGTAATACTGGCGGTTCAACCGCACAAATGAGCATGACTTACGGCACAGCCAAAGAACTTACAGCGAACGGATTTACGAAAACAGGTTATACATTCAACGGTTGGAATACCGTGGCTGACGGAACAGGCGATAGCTATACCGATAAACAAAGTGTTAACAACCTTACTGCAACTGATGGAGCAACAGTAACACTTTATGCACAATGGACAGCAAACACATACACAGTAACCTTTGATGCAAACGGTGGTACTTGCGATACAGAAAGCATAACTGTAGCATATCAAACTCCTTACGGTGAGCTCCCGACAGCAACGAAAACAGGTTATATCTTTACAGGTTGGTACGCTTCAACAACAAGTACAACACAGATATTACCGACGACAAAGTTTACAAAAACTTCTGATCAGATACTATATGCAAAGTGGACACCTATTACATATACGATTAGATATCTGCCTAACGGCGGAAGCGGCTCAGCTGCTGCAGATGAGATTTGTAATTACGATGAATTGCATACACTTTCAAGAACTAATTATAACAGAACAGGATACAGATTTGTCGGTTGGAATACAAAGGCTGACGGAACAGGTGATTTTTATGAGTATGGTGCTCAAGTTAAAAATCTTACCGATGTTGACGGAGAAATAGTAATTTTATATGCGGTGTGGGAAGCACTTAGCTACACGGTAAGATTTAAGCTGAATGGTGGAGAATATGTCGAAATTACAAGTAAAACCGTAACCTATGACAGTCCTTACGGAGAGCTCCCGATACCTACAAGAAAAGGTTATACTTTTACAGGTTGGTACACTTCATCATCAAGCACCGGAGTCTTGGTAACGGAAGAAACTATAGTTAGCAGAACTGTTGACCATGATCTGTACGCACACTGGAAAGTAGCTGACGGCTATGACCTCATGGCAACATCACCCGATGCATACATGACAGTAAGCATCGGTGAAGAAGCTGCAACACTTGAGGGTGACGTGTATCAGATAAAGTTACCGGCAGGAACAAAGGTCACGATCACAGCAAATGTCAACAATGGCGAAACAAGAAAGTTTATGTGCTGGAGAGACGACAGAATGAGAATAGTCTCCCGCGAAGAGAAATATACATTCGTGCTTGAAGCAGATAAAAAGATTGAAGCTGTATATTCAGAGGAAGCCAATTCAGAATATTACACAGTAGTTTTTGTTGACTCTATTCTTAAAATGGTTGTCGATATTCAGAGAGTAGTAAAGGGCGGTTCTGCAACAGTACCCACACTTACGACAGAGAATGCAGGCTATGTATTTGACAAATGGGATACTGATACAACAGAAGTAAACGGAAATCTCATTGTAGAAGCTATATACAGACCGCGCAACAACATACACACAATCAAAATAGTAATAGGTGATACTGAATCTGAAAGTAAATACTACTACAACACACCCGTGACAGCAGCAATAACAGACGATCAGATTCCCGAAGGACAGAACTTTGCGGGCTGGACATTTGACGGAAAGACAATCGCAAGTTATGACAGAGAGTTCAGATTCTATGTATATAAGGATTTGACAGTAACAGCGGTATTTGCAACTGCAGAAACAGAAGAAAAACCGACAGTAGTCTTGACAACAACAATCAAAGAACAGACAGCAACAACTTATAAAGCAGAATTTATGGTAACAAGAACAGTACCTGAAGATTATGTATTTGTAAGCTCAGGATTGTTGTTAACACAGTCGGCAGAATACGGAACAAATGAAAAGCTTACATTTGAATCATATTCTGTTGACGAACAGACTGCAATAAGACTCTACAGAACTGTTCACACAACAAATGACGGACAGTATCAGTTAACTGTAAAGACTTCATCGGGTAAGACTTTCTATGCAAGAGGCTTCATTGTTTACATTAACGGTGACGGTGAAATTATCACAGACTATACAGATGTAGTTTCTGTAACAGACAAATAAAAATTTAATAGGCTGTAAAAAACGCATACCGCATGAAATAATTTTTTGCGGTATGCGTTTGTCGTTTATTTCATACCGGTGTGTATTTCAAAAAACACATTGACACTTACTTTTGTTTAAATTATAATTAAATAAGAAAAGGAGGAAGAAACATATGAAAAAAATTATTGCGATTATACTTTGTATTACTATGCTTTTCTGCAGTAATACCGTAGTGTCATATGCAGCCGATAAGGATATCGGCGCTTCTGTGATGAAGGTTCTTTATGACACACTCAATGTAGTTGTTGAAAAAGTTGTAAGTGCTGTATGCAGACTTTATCCCGACCCTGCTGATTGGATTCCTGTTTCAGAATACAACGGTGAAGAAGCAGGATTTTTAAAAGGCCGTGAAAATTATCAGACAGAGGCTAAGGACGGTGCATATTGGGAGCTCGGGTTTTCAAGCAAAAGCATTCTTCCTGCCGATGTTGACAGCGGTGAATACAACCTTGGCAGAGATCTTACTAAGAAATTGGCACAGGGCGTATATGATGACCAGAGAATCAGAGTAATTGCAATTGATGATAACAGCGGCGAAGGTGCAGTTGTTATGGGCGCGATTGATGCTCTCGGCGTAACCTCAACAGATACAAGAGCTATCCGCATAGGTGTTCTTGAATACTGTGAAAAAGAGGGCATAGAAGTTGCAAGTATCAATATTTCAGCAACTCATGCTCACTCGGTTTTAGATACTCAGGGAGTCAGCACAGGCTTTTTTGCAAAGCTTTTCCTCAACGGATTCTATAATCATTTCGGTATTACAGCATCAGTACCCGGAATGAAGAAAGCAGAATATTTCAAGCAGTATTTCATCAATCAGTCAATCGAAGCTGTGAAAGAAGCAATTACTGACATGGAAAGCGGAAAGCTTTATTATGATGAAATAGATTGCAGCAAATATATCAAGGATAAGAGAGAGCTTATTTCCAAGGAAGATATTCCGGATACAGCGGCGCTCCGCTTTGTACCCGATTCAGGAAGTGAAGATACATATATCACAGATATCACTTGCCATGCAACATCATTCAGCGCGGGTAACGGACTTGTAGGCTCTGACTATATTTATTATATGGACAAGGCAATCAAGGAAAAAACAGGTGCAAACCTTGTTATGATTCCGGGCGCAGTAGGTCAGGTATCAAGAGATATTGATGTTGATTATACGGGACTTGACGAATGGGAGTCAATGGGCGCACAGGCAAAATACCTCGGCTCAAAGTTTGCGGAATTAGTTCTTGCGGCGGATTTCTCTGAGGAATTGGAGCCAGTACTCAATGCAACACACAGAGAAATTTTCATTAAACCTGAAAACAGTATTCTTGTTCTCGCTTGTGAAATAAGACTTGTAAATAATAGAGTCTTGATAAAAGAAGACGGAACTTATTGTATGCCCTCTGAAATGGGATATATTGAATTCGGCAACGAATTTGCGTTCGCGCTTTTCCCGACAGAGCTTTATCCCGAAGTTTTCTGGGATGATGAAATTACAAACGGCACAACATGGGACGATGATGTCTGGCCTTATGACAGTTTGCATGATGCAGTTGACTCAGTAAAAATTTATCCCGTAAGTATCACAAACGATGCTCTCGGCTATATGCTTACAGATAACAACTTTGCATTCATGGGTCATATTATCGGCGAAGAAATTGCAGACGAAGTTTTGTCAGTCGGCAAACATATAGGCTCATTCATGGTAAAAGAATATTATACAATGCTTGACGAAATCAAGTAATCTTAAAGGGGATGTAAAAAAAGCGAAGACCGTATAAAACCGCATAGAATAAGGGGTTCTGCAGGTGTAAAAGCCTACAAGAACCCCATAAACATGCATATAATATCAAAAACTGTAAAGTATTATGTTTTATACTACGAACAAACCTCACCGCT
>JAFRZS010000226.1 GCA_017442445.1 Clostridia bacterium | reverse complement strand
GCGCTTCATTTCATGAAAGAAACCCACAAATAACACTCCTTAATTCAATTACTGTTAAAATCGTAACATAAAAATGTATTTTTTGCAATAGGAAAAAAGAAAAAACACAGTTCAGAGGAACTGTGTTTAAATCTTTTATGTGTTTTTTCAGGTACCATCGAAAAGGTCGCCCCAGTCCTCATCATCATCGGGGGGTCTGTCTTCAACATTCAAGCCGCCGCTGACTGTGAGTACTTCTTCCATATCATACTTGATGTCTTCAAAAGTAGGTTTCTGATACTGTCTCATCGTATTTTCCTCCTCTCTCAAATTCTAAACATTAATATATGATGAAATTATAGTCCTGTTTCTTCCTGTTGTCAATACTTTTTTAAAAATATTTTTATTTTTCGTCAAAATATACTGTTGAAATCATCGGAGTCTCCGCCGTCAAATTCCTCGACCGAAAGACCGCCGCCGGACTCTGAATTTGATGTTGATTCGGTGTTCTTTTCAGTTGTATCGGTAGTTGTTTCAGAAGGTTTGTCTGAGGTGTTTTCTGCAGATGCGACAGAACCGTCTTCCAACTCGCCGAATCCGTCATCGTAAACTGTGTGAGCCTCTGTTTTTTCTGTTGTTGTATCGTTTGTACCTGATGTTCCGGAACAAGCAGTGAATGTTATCAAAGCAAAAATTGCGATAACAAGAATTATATATTTTTTCATATTGATCTCTCCTTAGTTTATATTAAATTCTTTCGTTAGTGTTGAAGATGTTTTTGAAAAAGCATTTTCAGCAGTGACCGAAACTGTATAAGTACCGTTTTCAAATTTTCCTAAATTTACGGAATGCTTTGTCGGTTGGTTTACAAAGTAATAACCTGATAAGTGGTTTATGCTGTTGACGGTATTTCCCTGAGAATCCTTGACGGTAATCCTGTAAACAAAAACGATATCGTCATTTTTGTTGGTGGCCTGGGGGAAAGTGACTGAAGTTGTCTTATCGCCGTTTTGTACAATGTCAAGTTTTGCGCTTTTTGTGAATGACGGGGCAGAGGATTTTTCCGCCATATTTTCGTGATTGTAAGCAAAAGTTGATTTATCTGTGGGGTCTTCAATAAAATATGTATTTCCGATGTAAGTGTTTTCTAAAACATCATAAGCTCTCATACGGACTCTACCGTTGATATCAGCTTCAACAACCCACATCTGAGCAGCATATTCATTATTTTCAACCATATAGCCGTCAACACCGTCAACCTCAAGCTCAAAGAAACTCAGAGTGCCCGTGCCTACCGCGGTAAATGAACCCTGCCACACGGAGCGGGGGTCATTTATAGGATAATGTGAATGACCTGAGAAATTGATTATCTGCGGGTACTGTGACTGAGTTGCAGTCATATCTGCAACACCCCAGTTAGTGCTGCCGTAAATTGTATTCTTGACATTCATGTGCTGGATAACAAAAATGGGATAATCGGGATTGTCTTTTTCAGCGATTTCAAGTTCGTCGGATAACCACATAGGTTTTAATGGGTCATACCAACCGCCGCCGATACTCGGTGATACACCGATGAAATGGAAGCCTTTCAGAGTTTTATGGAAATCATCGCTGACACCGAATATTTTTTCGTAGTTATATTCCGCCATAACAATGTCGGTATAGTAATCGTGATTTCCCAATACTATCATAAGCTCTGTTTCGTCTTTGATGTTATCATCGCAGATTTTTTTGAATTCAACGAAAGCTTCTTTTTCACCGTTGTCGGTGATATCACCGGCAAAGACAATTGCATCAAGATTTTTATATGATGTGTCATCTGATTGTGCGAGTCTGTAGCTGTCCGAAATCATGTCTGCAACGCGTTCTTTTTCAACATCTTTTTTGTCGCCCTCAAGCTTTATATGACAGTCACTTGCAACTGTAAACCTGATTACAGGAGTGAAATCATCGGGTACTGAAGGCATATCGGTTATAACCGGAGGATAGTAAAAAATATTAACGAAAAATACAACAAGCGATATAATAGCCGAAATAACTGTTTTTAAAATATTTATCATGTCAGTCCTCCTGTAACTTTATATTTTCAAGAAGTATTTTTTTATTGTTGGGGAGTTTGCCTGTGATGACTTTTTCTAAGAGGTCTTCAAGAATAAGTCTGATATCTTTTCCTGAAAAACCTATTTTCATAAGGTCATTTCCGTTAACCGCCAGATCGTTTATTCTGTAACATTCCTTTGAGCATTTTTCAACAAGCTGTTCAAAACTTTTACTTTTTCCGGGAAGTCGGAAATCAAGCAGAAGCAAAAGATTTTTCTTGCCGATTTTACCCAGAAGTCTTTTTATGAGAATGGGGTCGGGTTTTAATTCTATATCTTTGCAAGAATCTAAGGCAACGATCTCTGATATATCGGCATTTGAATACCTGAGCTTTGTCATATTTTTTTCAATGTCTCCGGCACAGGTGAAAAACAAAGCTCTGCGGACACTTAAGCTGCCGTAAAGTGATGTTAATAAATCGGGGTTGAAATCAGGAACAAAAGTACGGATAATATCGGAATATTCTTTGATTGCTTTCAAAGCTTTTTTGCCGTTTAAAATTCCGTCAAGCTCAACGCGTATTCTTTCAACGGCAATTTTATTAAGAGTGTCTTTCAATTCAAACATAGCTTCCTTGGTTTTGTCCTCAACAGAAAACCCGAGCTTTGAAGAAAAGCGTACCGCACGAAGTATTCTGAGTGCATCTTCAGAAAGGCGTGTAAGAGGTTCACCTACACAACGCAAGACCTTATTGTTTATATCGCTGATACCGTCAAAGCAATCAATAAGACCGACTGACGGATTAAAAGCCATGGCATTGACAGTGAAATCACGACGCTTCAAATCTTCCTGCAATAAATCCGTAAAGAGAACTTTATCAGGATGACGGCTGTCATTGTAATCTCCGTCAATTCTGTAGGTTGTTACTTCCAATAAATTTCCGTCAACCATAACCGCAACGGTTCCGTGTTTTATGCCGATGTCAATAATTCGGTGAGTACTGAAAATTTCAGAAATTTTATCGGGTTTTGCAGCTGTGCAGATATCCCAGTCATTCGGAATATTGCCCATAATACTGTCGCGCACACAACCGCCTACGGCGAAGGCTTCGTATCCGTTGGAATTTAATTTTTCAAGAACATACTTTACCTCGTCAGGCAAAGTGATTTTAATTTCATTTTGCATAATTATTTATCAAATATATCAGAAAAGAATTTTTTCTTACTGTTGACATCTTTTTTAGGTACTGATTTAAGACGGTCATTTTCGTCTTTAATAACATCGCGTCGTTTGAAAACTGCGCGGAATAATCTGAAAATATAGCAGAAGGGTAAAAGTATGATCGCTTTTTCTAAAACGGGGAAAATTTTCTTCATATTTTCAACCGTCGGAAAAACAAGACGGAGGAAATATTCATCTCTGTTTTCATCGTTCCAGAACATAAGAGCTTCTTTTCCGAAACCTGCACAGTTCATGAGTGTAATGTTGATTTCATCATAGAGCTCGTCGCTTTCGCCGCCGTCAAACCATAAATCTGTTATAGCTTTCATTTTCTCTACGAAAAGACGCAGGTTTACGATGTCAAGCTGTGAATTGATATAATCCATATCAATTTCGGGGTGAGCGTTTAAAAAAACTCTGATATCAAAAAGAAGTTTAAGACTTACACCTCCGAATATGAAATGATTTGCAAGATGGATTATCATAAAAATATAAAAATCCTCGGGTGTCATTTCATAAAGGTGATTGCTGTTTTCGGATTTGATTGCTCTGTCCCATACGCCGTCAATAAACTTTGAAATATGTATGTAGTGGTCAG
>JAFRZS010000225.1 GCA_017442445.1 Clostridia bacterium | reverse complement strand
CAGAAGAAAGTAGGGCCGTCTAAAAAAGTTGGGCAAGATGTAAATAAATTTTCGTGCATAAAAGGTTTTTATCAGAAGAAAGTAGGGACGATTAAAAAAATGAAGAAAATGTTTCTTGAAATTGGTGAGATTGTAGGTACTCACGGTGTGCGCGGTGAAATGCGTGTAAATCCGTGGTGCGATACTCCCGAATTTTTTAAAAAATTCAAAAAATTCTACTTTGATGCTGAAGGTAAAAAAGAGGTTAAAGCAACTTCTGTAAGACCTCACGGCAATATTGTTCTTTTGAAGCTTGACGGCATTGACACAATGGAAGATGCCCTCTCTTTAAAGGGCAAGGTTTTATATATGAACAGAAAAGATGTCAGATTGCCCGAGGGTGATTATTTTATTTCTGATTTGTTTGACTGTACTGTTATTGATGCCGACGATGAAAATATAAAGTACGGCATATTGACAGATGTCAGCAAAACAGGTGCAAATGATGTCTGGCATATAACAAAAGACGGAAAGGAATATCTTATTCCCGCAATACCTGATGTTGTTGACAGCGTTGACATTGATACGGGTATAATCAAAATCCGTCCGCTCAGAGGTATTTTTGACGATGAGGATTGATATATTAACACTATTTCCCGAGATGTGCGAAGCTGTGCTGAAAGAAAGCATCATAGGCAGAGCAAGGGAAAACGGTATGGTTGAGATTAACTGTCATCAGATAAGAGATTTTTCAATCGACAAGCACAACAAAGTAGATGATACACCTTACGGAGGCGGCAAGGGAATGATAATGTTTCCTCAGCCGATTTATGACTGTTTTGAGGCGGTTTGCAAGGAATGTGACACAAGACCGTATCTTATATATATGTCACCGCAGGGAAAAACTCTGACACAGGAAAAGGTCAAAGAATTATCCAAGCTTTCAAATATCGCAATTCTTTGCGGTCATTATGAAGGCGTTGATGAGCGTATCCTTGAAGAGATCGTTGACGAGGAAATTTCAATCGGTGATTACGTATTGACAGGCGGTGAATTACCCGCTATGGTTTTAGCGGACTCAGTTGCAAGAATGTTGCCCGGTGTTCTCTCAAGCGAGGAATGTTTTACAGGCGAAAGTCATTATGATTCCCTGCTTGAATATCCGCAGTACACAAGACCGTTTGAATGGCACGGAAGACAAGTACCCGATGTCCTGATTTCGGGGCATCACGCAAATATTGAAAAATGGCGACACGAACAGTCACTCACAAGAACCTTTAACCGCCGTCCCGATATGCTCAAAAAAGCAGAGCTTACCAAGAAGGACATAGAGTTTCTCAGAAAATACACCGAAGACATAAACTACCGACAGATGCAAAAGAACACCGTAAATTCAAAAAATCAACTCAAAAAAAGTGAGTATGTTCGTTTTGTAGATGTTGAAAATGACGGTAAAAAAATTCTGTTTCTCGGAAACTCAATGACATTACACGGAGTGAATGCTGATATCGGCTGGCATAACGAGTGGGGAATGGCTGCTTCGGCGCAAGAAAATGATTATGTGCATATTCTAATGCGAAAGTTTGCCGAAAAATATAAAAATCCGTCCTTTTGTATCTGCCAGGTTGCAGAATGGGAACGAGATTACAAAAACGGGACATCAAAGCACAAGCTTTATGAAGATGCAAGAACTTTTGATGCCGATATAATAGTCATGCGCTTTATAGAAAATTGTCCCGGCAAAGATTTTGATGCAGAAGTTTTCAAAGCAGAGCTTAAAAAACTCCTTGATTATTTTAATCCCGACTCAAAGGCAAAGATAATCCTGACAACAGGCTTTTGGCGTCATCCCGGTGATACGGTTGTTGAAAAAATAAGTAAAGAAGAAAATCTTCCCCTTGCACTTTTAGGTGATCTCGGAGAAGATGAAAAAATGAAGGCAATCGGCCTTTTTGAACACTCGGGAGTGGCTAATCACCCCGGTGATGAGGGCATGAAAATGATAGCCGAAAGAATTTTTGAAAAAATATAAAAATAGGAGCTGTACCAACGACATCGTGTATGATGTGTTGATACAGCTTTATTTACTTTCGTTTCCGTTCTTCATCTTTTTTTCTATCCCCTTAAGACTGAGCTGTAAAAAAAATTCGTTTTTTTACAGCCTCATTTTTAGTTTAAGTAAAAAACAGACCTTATTCTTTTAAAATAAATTTTCGTGCATAGACGATATTTGTCAGCACAAAGATGGAACGATTAAAAAGTTTTGAAAAGTTCCATCATTTCTTTTGCTATTTTCAAGTCGGCTCTGTAATCCTCCGTAAAGTCACATTCAATTGCTACATCGCCTTTGTAGTCGGCTGCTTTGAGCATTCCTGCCCATTCTTTAAGAGCATCAATATCGTCAGCTGTCGGAACACGGCGGCACTCGTTTGCAGTTCTGTTTGAAAGATGTGCGTGAAGGAGTACATCTGAAACTGCATTGAGAGCATCTTTTTCTTCGTTGACAAGTTCAAAATGGAAGAAATCAACCAAGACACCGACATTTTCTTTTCCGCATTTTCTTGCAAAATCAGCGCCCTGCCCTACTGTATTGATGAAATTTGTTTCATCAAAATTAAGCGGTTCGATTACGACCTTCATAGAATACTTATCAGCTATTTCTGCAGAAAGAGAAAGTATATCAAGGAATTTTTTATCTGCCAAAGCCTTGTCCATTCCTTCAGGAACGCGTCTTGCGGCACCGCTTCCGATCACAGCAATTTTTCCGCCGATTGAAGCAGTTCTCGGGAAAGCAGTTTCAAGGTGCTTTCTTATTTCTTCAAAAGCGCCGTCTTCATATATCTTCATTCCGTTGGGAAAGAAACAGTTATAAGACTGAACAGGTAAACCGATTTTTTCAAATTCTTTAGCCTGTGACGAAAATTCTTCGTCCGTCATAGTATTACCGAATTTCCAGAATGCTGTTTCAAGGAAAT
>JAFRZS010000224.1 GCA_017442445.1 Clostridia bacterium | reverse complement strand
CCCTGGATTTATGAAAATCTTATAAAGACCAAGGCTATATCTATCATCGACGAGAAAATATCAGCTTCGGACATAGCGGTAAGTTCTCAGCAGATAAAGGAATTTTTTCTGAGCATCAGCGATACAATAAAAGAAGTATTACTGAAAGCAGGAGTTGACCTTGCAGGAATTTCCGATAAGGTTAGCGGAATAGATTTATCATCGGAAACAGCGGCTGAGCTTCTGGAACAGACGGCGGTACAACCGATTTTAACAGTTGTAATCAACTGTATAACATTTATTGTCCTTGCAATTATTTTTATAGCAGTTTTGTTTATGCTTAGCAATTTAATTACAAAAACAATGAGCAAAACGGTTTTAAGCGGAGTCAACAAATTTTTCGGTGCAGTATTCGGACTTGTAAAAGGTTTCATAATCGTAGTTTTACTTGTTGTCGTATTGCTGTTGGTTTCAGCTGTTATCCAAAATGATGTTTTTGACAGTATGTTGGCATCATCAAAAATAATTGGTCTTTTAAGATAAATTGCAGTATCTGATACTTTGGAGGTAATATAAATGAAAAATCCGGAAAAAAGAATTTTTACGGTTCCGAATGTTCTGTCTTTCATCAGAATTTTTTGCATACCGTTATTTGTGTATTTTTTCTATAACGAAAATTTCATAACTGCAGGACTTATTCTGGCTTGTTCAGGAATCACAGACCTTTTTGACGGAGTATTGGCAAGAAAGCTCAATCAGATAACAGAGCTTGGAAAAATGCTTGACCCTGTTGCTGACAAACTGACAGAAGCAGCAATTGCAATTTTATTATTTCTCGTATTCAGAGGCAGCGAAGAACCGATTTACAACAGCTTTTTATGTTGGGTATTCCTGTTCTTTATCGGTAAAGAAGCTCTGATGTTACTTATCGGCGGAATTTTGCTTTTATTTAAAATTAAACCCGTTGCGGCAGAATTTTACGGAAAGTTATCAACCTTTTCATTCTATATAATAATGGTTACACTGTTGATATTCGGACCCGAAATCGGCGCAATTCCGAGAAGATACCCTCAACTTTCATGGATGGTATTACCCGAATGGATAACAGTAGCACTTGTTATTACAGCGGCATTACTTGCAGTAGTAGCATTTTTCAGTTATTTCCCGCCTGTTTACAGACAGATGAAAAAAACAAAGGCAGAAAAACTTGCAGCCAAGGAAGAAAACCTTGAAGCAAAATATGAAGAAGCTCAGACTGAGGTTGCAGAAACTGCAGAAGAAATTGAAATTGAAGAAGTAACCGAAATTCAAGAGGTTGAGGAAATAGTTGAGGTTCAGCCGACAGAAGAAACGGTTGAAGAAGAAAGTGTTGAAGAAAAGAAAGAAGAAAAAATGTCCGTTGATGATATGGTCAGCGAAATCCTCAGCGAAATCAAAAAGAAAGAAAATTAAGGAGCAAAAAACCTACGATGAAAAGAATGATTTGCAGTAAGTGCAAACAGCGCCCCGCAGTATTTTTTATAACAAAAATGGAGGGCGATAAAGCAACCCCGGAAGGACTTTGTATCAAATGTGCAATGGACTTGAATATAGGTCCCATAAAACAGATGATGCAGTCAATGGGCATTACTGAAGAAGAACTTGAAAGCTTCGGCGAACAGTTCGGTGAAATGATGGAAAATGACGATTTTCAGTTGGGTGGCGCAGGAACATTTCCGTTCATGCAGGGATTCCCGACCAATCCGGGTGAGAGTAATGAACTTACAACCCAGGAAGAAGACAAACCTGATATAGCCGAGTCGGAAGAAAGTACGGAGAAATCCAAAAAATCAAAAGATAAAAAGCGCAGAAAGACCAAGAGAAAATTCCTTGGTCAGTATTGTACTGACTTGACAGCAAAAGCGCGTGACGGGCGAATTGACAGAATAATCGGCCGTGAAAGTGAAATTCACAGAGTAATTCAAATACTCTGCCGTCGTTCAAAGAATAATCCGTGCCTTATCGGTGAACCCGGTGTAGGTAAAACTGCAATCGCAGAAGGACTTGCTTTGCGTATCGCATCAGGCGATGTACCGGCAAAACTTGCAAACAAAGAAATTCATCTTCTTGACCTGACAGCTCTCGTGGCAGGAACACAGTTCAGAGGACAGTTTGAAAGCCGTATAAAAGGACTTGTTGAAGAAGTCAGAGCAGAGGGAAATATTATACTCTTTATTGACGAGGTTCATAATCTCGTCGGCACAGGCGATGCTGAAGGCTCAATGAATGCGGCTAATATTTTAAAACCCGCACTTTCACGCGGCGAAATTCAGATCATCGGTGCAACAACATTCTCAGAATACAGAAAATACATTGAAAAAGATGCCGCTTTGGAACGCCGTTTACAGCCTGTTAAGGTTGAAGAACCGTCAATCGGCGACACATACAAGATGCTTTTGGGTATTAAAGAATACTACGAAGAATACCACAGAGTAAGAATCAGCGACTCCTTGGTTTACAAAGCTGTAGTTTTATCCGAAAGATATATAACAGACAGATTTTTGCCTGATAAGGCGGTTGACCTTCTGGACGAAGCATGCACTTGTGCAAATCTCCGTAATAAGAGCATAAGTGAACTTGAAATTGCGGAAAAAGAATTGCAGAGTCTTAATGAAGAACAGCAGTCACTTTCCGAAGAAACCGAAGAAATTGACTATGAAGAAATCGCAAGAGTCAAGGCTGAAATCATAGCTTATGAAAAGAAAATACAAGATTTAAGACCTGAGGCAGAAAAGAACACTGTTTTGGAAGATGACCTTGCAACTGTTGTTCAGTTGTGGACAGGCATTCCTGCACAGAAGGTTATAGAAAGTGACCTCAGACGACTTAAAGACCTTGAAACCGCTCTGAAGAGCAAAATTATAGGTCAGGATGAAGCTGTCGCAAAAGTAGCAGCCGCAATCCGCAGAACAAGAGTACAGATAAGTCCGAGAAGAAGACCTGCATCATTTATATTTGTAGGCCCGACAGGTGTTGGTAAAACGGAGCTTGTAAAACAGCTTTCTGCTGAACTTTTTGACACACCCGAAACACTTATAAGACTTGATATGTCTGAGTTTATGGAAAAGCACAGTGTGTCAAGAATTATCGGTTCACCTCCGGGATATGTCGGCTATGATGAAGCAGGACAGCTTACAGAAAAAGTCAGACGCAAGCCCTATTCCGTAATACTTTTCGATGAAATAGAAAAAGCACATCCCGATGTAATGAATATCCTTTTGCAGATTCTTGACGAAGGTAAAATTACAGACGCACAAGGAAGAACGGTAAGCTTTGAAAATGCGGTAATCGTAATGACCTCAAATGCGGGCAGTG
>JAFRZS010000223.1 GCA_017442445.1 Clostridia bacterium | reverse complement strand
TTTTATTCTGCATGGCGTTTTGCCGACAATGAAAATCAGAAAAGGTTTGTATAAAAAAGCGAGTGCTTTCAGACAGGAGCAGTTTGAAACAACAGCTGAAAATCTTATAAAAGAGCTTTATAATCATCCGTCAGTTTGCTACTATACGATATTCAACGAAGGTTGGGGACAGTATGACAAAGCAGACGAATTGTATGAACGCTTCAGAAATCTTGATCCTTCAAGAATTTATGACACTGCATCAGGTTGGTTCAAAACCAAAAAGAGTGATGTTACAAGTGAACATATTTATTTCAATAAAATCAGAATGAAGTCCGAAAAATTCAAAGCACTTGTTTTATCGGAATTCGGCGGATATTCTTACAAGGTTGAAGGTCATTCGTTTAATCTTGACAGCACATACGCTTACAGATTCTATAATGCCGGAGATAAATTCAACAAAGCGATGAAGGAACTTTATATGAACGAAGTAATTCCGATGATTGACGAAGGACTTTGCGCAACAGTTCTGACTCAGGTCAGCGATGTTGAAGATGAAACAAATGGCCTTTTGACCTATGACCGTCAGATTATAAAGGTTGATGAAAAAGATATGCAGGAAATAGCAGGAAAAATAAAGGAAAAATTTGAAGTATCAACAAGGTGATTGAATGAAAATAGGAATTTTTACAGATTCGCATTATTCATCAAGAAAACCCATTACATTGGGACGTGACAGAAGCAGGTCTTTGCAGAAAATCAAAGATGCATACAAGGTTTTTGAAAAGGAAAACTGTGACCTTGCAATATGCTTAGGTGACTTGACGGATGAAGATGACAGCTATGAAAAAGAGGTTGAAAACCTTCTGAAAATCTCAGTGGTTATGAAAAATACAAGTGTCCCTACGATGTGTGTTATGGGAAATCACGATGCCTTTGTTTTTACGGTTGATGATTTCTATAAGCTTTTAGGCGAAGAATTCAGACCTGAAAACAAAACCTTCGGTGATGTAAATCTGGTTTTTATTGATGCTTGTTACTTTAAAAGCGGTGAGCATTACAAACCGGGAGATGAGGATTGGAGAGATACCTTTTATCCACATACACAGGAGTTGAAAGAACATCTTTCATCTCTTGAAGGCAAAACTTATGTATTTATGCATCAGAATATAGACCCCGGTTGTGATAAGTCGCACAGACTTGCCAATGATGAAGAAATACGCAATATTCTTGAAAACTGCGGCAGTGTAAAAACTGTATATCAGGGACATTATCACTGTGGTCATGAAGATGTAGTAAACTCAATAAGATATATGACACAAATAGCGATGTGTTCAAATGAGAATGCTTATCTGATTGAAGAACTTTAAGAGGTGAAATTATGAAAATATCAACAGAAATACAAACAACAGCCAATCATGTAGGCTTTGAAAAGGCTGTTGAGCTGGTGGGAAAAGCAGGTTTTGATGCTTGGGATTTCTCTATGTTTGATATGGCGAGATATGATTGGAAAGAGAAAAAAATGAAATCCCTTGATAATCCTATGACGGGGGATAACTATCTTGCATTTGCAAGAAAACTGAAGCAGATAGGTCTTGATAACGGTATTATATGCAATCAGTCACACGCACCGTTCCCGTCAGGTGTTCCTGAAATCCGTTCATATTTAAAACGCGCTATTGAATGTACTGCTGAGGCAGGCGGCGAGATTTGCATTATACATCCCTTGAATAGCGGAACACCCGAAGAAAATGCGGAGTTATACTTTGAACTTCTGCCTTTTGCAAAAGAATGTAACGTTAAAATTGCAACGGAAAATATGTGGAACTGGAGCAAGGAGTTAGGACATTCTGTTTTTGCGGCTTGTGCAACACCTGAAAGCTTCAATGCACATTTAGATGCTGTTAATGATGATTTCTTTGTAGCTTGTCTTGATATAGGTCATGCAGAGATGTTGGGCTCTGATACTTCCGCAGAAGAGATGGTGAAAGCATTGGGTTCAAGACTCAAGGCGTTACATATTCATGATAATGATAAATTACACGATACACATCAGATTCCTCTCTCGATGAGTATAGATTTCGTTCCGATAGTAAAGGCACTAAAAGAAATAAAATATGACGGATATTTCACTTTGGAAGCTGATTCGTTTTTAGATGCATACACATCAGAAAATGTTTTTGAGGGTGTCAAAGAAATGGCGGCGGTTGCAAGAAAACTTGCCGATATGTACGAGGGATTTTAAAATGAGAATAATCGCAAGTGATTATGATGGTACACTTAACAATAACGACGGTGTGACCGACGAAAAAAGAGCCGCCATAAACAAGTGGCGCGAAGCAGGAAATCTTTTCGGTCTGGTGAGCGGAAGGAGTGTTGATGCGTTACCTGAAATACTTAAAGAAAATCCGTTTGAGTATGACTTTTTTATAGGTTATAACGGCGGTATAATCACAGATGCCGAAGGTAAAGTTCTTTTTGAAAAGAGAGCAGACGGAAAGCTTGTTAAGCCCATTATGGAAAAGTTTCTTGAGTGGGGCGCTCATAAATGCTTTGTTCATTCTGATAAAACTTATTTTGTTGTGCCTGAAAAAACTGAAAAATACCCTGATGCAATTTTACTTGAAGATTTACCCGAAACAGAAAGCTTTAATCAGATTACGGCTATTTTCCCTCTGAAAGAGATGACTCTCAAAGCTTTTGACAAGTTCAGAGAGCTTTTCGGAGAAAACCTTAACCCTCTGCAAAACAGCAGACTTATAGATGTCGTTCCTGAGGGCATTGATAAAGCTCGGGGTATATATAAATTCATGGAGCTTATGAATATTTCTTACGATGATGTAATCGTGATAGGTAACGATGTAAATGACTATGAAATGATATCAGAGTTCAATTCATATGCAGTGGAGAATGCTACTGAAGAAATTTTGAAAACCGCAAAGCATATAACGTATGATATCGTATCTTTAATAAATACTTTGATGTCAGAGTGACAGTCGGAGGTATAAGATGAAAAAAATAGGCAGACAGGTGTGCTTCCTTGAAACTACAGAAAGCAACAAAAGAAACGGTGAAGGGTCTTTTATCAGACTTAAAGATAATTCGATAATGTTCGGATATACCGAATATATCGGTGATAGTGGCGATGATTTCGCCAATGCCCGAATTTCAGCTGTTACATCTCACGATGAAGGTGAAACATGGGGTGAAAAAAGAGTTCTTTTTACAAAACCCGAAGGAGCACAAAATATAATGAGCCTTTCGTTTTTAAGAATGGGAAATGGAGACATAGGTGCATTTTATATTCTAAAGGAAGCGAATATTCCGCAAGAAAAACTGTGTTCAGGTCCCGTAAAAGAAGGAAAGGTTTGCAATGTTACAAAGATTTTATGCGTGCGTTCATCGGACGAAGGCGAAACTTGGGGAGAGCCGATTGACTGTCTTTCAATGTTAGACAGAAACGATTATTTTGTCCTGAATAATGACAGAGTAATCAAGCTTAAAAGCGGAAGAATTCTTTTTGCGTTAGCACGGCATACGATATATCAGAATATTTTCAGATTTTCACCGGGTGCACTCTGTTTTATTTATTCCGATGATGACGGATATACATGGGAAAAAGCAGAGGAAGAACTCGTATTTCCTTTTGACAGAGATCCTGCAGGATATCAGGAGCCGGGACTTTACGAAATGCCGGATGGCAGAGTCAGATGCTATATCAGAAGCTCACTCGGTTGTCAGCTTGAGTGTTTTTCAGAGGACGGCGGAGAAACATGGTCATGTGTTAATCCGAATCATTTCTTCACATCTCCGAGGTCACCTATGCTTATAAAAGCGGTTGGTGATTATACGGTTGCAATATTCAATCCTTATCCTGAATATCATATGAGAAGCGAGGCTGAACCGTGGGGGAGAACGCCGTATGTCTGCGCAGTAAGTGACGATAAAGGTCTTACTTTCTCAAAGGACAGAATTTTCTACATAGAAGATGATTTATCAAACAGCTATTGCTATCCTGCAATTGTTGAGGGCGACAGCTATTTCCTTGTGGCATACTATCACACAAACAACACCGGCAACTGTCTTAACTGTACAAAAATAATAAAAATTAAATATAATGAGATAGAACAATAAAAAACAGAGAATCCTTGTAATGACTTAATTACAGAGATTCTCTTTGTTAATATAAAAAATCAAAAAAATCATACAAAGGCAGAGAAATACTCTTGATTTACACATGCAAAAAGTGTTATAATATCAGAGTAAAATGGGAAATGTTTTTAAAAGTGCGGTAATACTTAAAAAACAAAAAAACCGCTGTTAAAAAACAACGGTTTTCGGTTTAGGTTTTTATTATGCCATCATAAATGTATTCGGTGAAAGAACTGCTTCGGAAAACAGATCTGCAACAAGTCCGAAATAGAAAACAAATATGAAGACAAAAGCGAGAATAGCTATAACAGCGGATATTGCAAGAACAATCCATGAAACTGTCATAAGAGTTTTAATCCTTGATGTCTGGGAATTGGCACCTGCTATGTCCTTATAATGAATAGCTGAATCGTATTTGCTTCTGAAAAACAGAGCAAAAACAGCAAGAACCATACAAGGCAACGATGAGAACAATAAAGCGAGAACAAGATTGGTAACAATCTGTCCTATACCTGCACATTTCTCAACAACAGGTGTTGCAGAGTAGTACGGAGTTGCAGGCTGTTGATATTGAGCCTCGCTATTTTGTGCGAAAGGCTCACCGCACTGATCACAGAAAGTTGCGCTTGGTAAATTTTCCTTACCGCAGTTATTACAAATCATAAAAAACACCTCACATATATTTTTCTTGATTATAACATCTATTGGATTATTTTGCAATCAGTAATGAGAAAATTAAGAAAAATTTATCAGTGAGTTCATAGAAAAGACAAAACTAAGCAAATTAAATGGGGTGAAATTCATGGAGAACAAAGGTTTACATGAGGAATGTGGTGTTTTTGGTATATATTCCATGGGGGATATTGAAAAAATAGCACACAATGTATATTACGGTCTTTATGCTTTACAGCACAGAGGTCAGCAAAGCTGCGGAATAGCAGTATCTGACAGAGGTGTAGTTGAAAGCTACAAGGAAATGGGACTTGTAGGAGAAGTGTTTAATGATGATACACTCAACACTCTCAAAGGACAGATGGCAATAGGTCATGTCAGATATTCAAAGGCAAGTGAAAGCAACAATGAAAACAGTCAGCCTCTTGTGCTCAGATATTCAAAGGGCAGAATTGCAATTTCACATAACGGAAGTCTGACAAATGCTGAAGAAATAAGAAACGAGTTGTCACATGACGGTGCGATGTTCCAGACGCAGACTGATGCTGAGCTTATTGCACATATAATTGCACATCAGCGTCTTTTGGTTCATTCTGTTGAAGAAGCAGTTATAAATGCGATGAAAAAAATTGAAGGCGCATATTCAATTCTTGTTATGAGTCCTCAGAAGCTTGTTGCCGCACGTGACCCGTTAGGCTTCAGACCTCTGATGATCGGTAAAAAAGGTGAGTCTTATGTATTCGCATCTGAATCAACTGCACTTGATGCAATAAGTGCAGAATATATCAGGGATATTGAACCCGGTGAGGTAGTAGTTGTTGATAAAGACGGACTTAAAAGCTATAAAAATAATTGCACAGGCAAAAGAGGAATATGTATTTTTGAATATATTTATTTTGCACGTCCTGACAGCACAATAGATGGCGTCGGTGTTCATGATGCAAGACTCAAAGCCGGTGAAATCCTTGCAAGACGTCATCCTGCTGATGCAGATATGGTAATAGGCGTTCCTGATTCGGGCCTTGATGCAGCTATCGGTTATGCAAAAGAAAGCGGTCTGCCTTACGGTACAGGCTTTGTAAGGAATAACTATATAGGAAGAACATTCATAAAGCCCAAACAGTCCGAAAGAAGAAAGAGTATTGATATCAAGCTTCATGTTATTGAAGAAAACGTATCAGGCAAGAAAATCGTTATGGTAGATGACTCTATCGTAAGAGGTTCAACCTGTGCCAATATTATCAGAGAATTAAAAGAAGCGGGTGCGGCTGAGGTTCACGTAAGAATCGCATCACCGACTATCCATTGGCCCTGCTACTACGGTACCGATATTCCGACAAGAGAGGAGCTTACAGCTAACCACAACACAGTTGATGAATTGTGTGAGATTATCGGCGCAGATTCCTTAGGCTTCTTAGCTAACGAGGACTTATATGAGCTTATGCAGACAGAAGAAAAGACATTCTGCGATGCATGTTTCACAGGTAATTATCCCACTGAAATAAAAGAATAAATCGGAGAGATAAAAATGCTTAAAAAGATTTTTAATAAGGAAACAATATTATATCTTGTTTTCGGAGTTTTAACTACGGTTGTAAATCTTATATCCTTCAAGCTTCTCAATGTTTTGCTCGGCAAGGACTTATACCTTGTATCGAATGTAATCGCATGGTTTGTGTCGGTTATATTTGCCTTTATAGTAAACAAGCTTTTTGTTTTTGAGAGCAAGAGTTGGGAAATTAAATCAACACTCAAAGAAATCGGAAAATTCTTCTCAGCAAGAGTATTTTCACTTGTAGTTGAAGAGGTCGGATTGCTTTTACTTGTAGATGTTGCAGGACTCAAGTATTTCACACTCAATCTGATTGAAAACTTTGCAATCAGCGGTGAAATGATATCAAAGGTTATTTTAGCAGTTATTGTTGTTGTCATGAATTATTTTTTCAGCAAGTTCTTTATTTTCGGAAAGGACAAGAAAAATGAAGAATAAGTTTGACGGTGTGCTTTTTGACTTTGACGGAACGATTGCCAATACAAGCAAAGGCATATACAACGGTTTTGATTATGCAAGACGTGAAATGGGCTTCAGAGAGCTGACAGCAGAAGAATTGTCAACCGTCATAGGCCCGCCGCTTTTCGGATCATTCAAGGATTTTTACGGTGTCGAGGATGCCGTTGCACATGAGCTTGTGGCAAAATACAGGGAATACTATTCCGTAAAAGGAATATATGAAATTGAGATATATGACGGAATGGAAAAGCTCTTCGCTGATTTGAAATCAGCAGGGGTAAAAATAGGTGTCGCTACTGCGAAACCTCAGAATTTTACTGAAAAAGCATTGATTAAGCTTGATGTTTTAAAGTATATGGATACCCTTGTCGGCCCTGATTTTAATAATATTTCAGACAGCAAGGTGGATATAATAAATAAAGCCCTTCACAATATCGGGACATCTCCTGACAGAACCTGCATGGTAGGCGACAAGAGATACGATATAGAAGGTGCCAAGAGCATAAAAATAACCGGCGTTGGCGTTCTCTACGGCTTCGGAAGCCGTGAAGAGCTTGAAAACGCACAAGCCGATTATATTGTTTCTGATGTTAAATCTTTATATGAATTTTTACTTGGGGATTCTCATAAATAGAATTCCCAAAGTGTTTTTACCGCAGTGTGATGTGATTGTGCAACCTGCTTTTGCAAGGATAATCTCATCAAAGTTATAATTTTTCTCAACGGCAGATTTTACAGCAGCAATCTGAGCTTCGCTGACTCCCGTTGAAACGATAACAACTCTGCTGAAATCAATGTCATCATATTCGGAGAGCTTATCAAGAGCATAACGCAGCTGAACATCTGCGGATTTACCGCGATATTTTTTTGCAACCTGCAAAGAACCGTCAACCATGTCAATGCTCGGTTTTATACCGAATACGTTTGCACCGAAAGCGGCAAGAGCAGAACAACGGCCGCCTT
>JAFRZS010000222.1 GCA_017442445.1 Clostridia bacterium | reverse complement strand
TATGATTGTTGTATTGCAGTCGATGACGGCGAAGACCTTTACGGTTGCGGTACATATAACATTCCGATAAAATCTTCTGACGGAAAGAAGATCGCATATAACATCTGGTGCTTTGACTCAAATGCTTATTGTGACGATCCGGGTTGCGACAGCTATGACTATGTTCGCGACGACCAGATCGCATGGTATATCAAAAAATCAAATGAACTTAAAGCTGCTAACGGCGGTGTACTTGTTCCGTCAATTTCATTCCAGCACATCGTTGTTCCCGAAATTGAAGAAATCAGAGCAAACGGCACTTTAATTTCAGGCGCTGTAAATGAGACTCCTTGTCCCAGCGACCATCAGAGCAATCAGGTTTCCGCTATGATGAAGCAGGGCGATGTAAAAGCAATGTTCTTCGCTCACGACCACACCAACACTTTCCAGATCAGATACAAAGGTATGGATTTCGTAAATTCTCCCACAGCAGGTTTCAGCGCGTACGGTGACAAAACAAGAGGAATACGCGTTATCGAGCTTGACGAAAAAGACACTTCCACTTATAAAACAAGAATGGTTAATTATTTCAATGAATACTGTACAACTGATTCAGAAATCTGCAGATTCAAGATGAACAGCAAATCTTACAACGATTTCGTAAGAGCGCTTAACGGAATCAGATATTTCTACCTTGCACTTGCAGAAGGTAAAAGCTTTTTCAGCATCTGTAAAGAAATCCATTGTATAATCAACTGACAGGGGATAAATATGAAAAAACTTATTTCAATTATTCTATCAGCTATCATTCTCTTATCATCACTTTCAATCTTATCTTCTGCTGAGGTTATTGAAAATAATGCAACTCTCAAGTTCAATTCTGACGGGAAATTTAAAATTCTCCACATCTGTGATATTCAGGATTCACCTTATGTTGCTTCAATTGCTCTTGACTATATAGCAAGAACCTGTGATGCGGAAAAGCCCGACCTCATTGTTTTAGGCGGCGACAATGTTGCAGGTAACTACATCAATGGCGACAGCATTGAAGAAGCAGATAAAAATATGCAGAAATCAATCGGCGCTTTTATGTCAATTTTTGAAGAACGCAATATCCCCACAGCACTTGTTTTCGGCAATCATGACGGTGAAAATATTATCTCCGACGAAAGACAGATGGAAATTTATAACACATATGATTGCTGTGTAGCAATTGACGAAGGCGAAGATATCTACGGCTGCGGAAATTATAATATTCCCATTATGTCATCAGACGGAAAATCAATGGCATATAACCTCTGGTTTTTTGACTCAAATGCTTTTTGTGATATTCCCGATTGCGTGGGCGGTAAATATGACTATGTGCGCGATGACCAGGTTGAATGGTATGTAAACAAATCTAATGAGCTTAAAAACGCTAACGACGGTAAAGTTGTTGACTCAATGGCTTTCCAGCACATTGTTCCTCCCGAAATTTTCGGCATTATCGAAGAAGGCACATTGGTTTCAGGTTGGGTCAGTGAAGAACCTCATCCTACATTCCATGAAAGCAATCAGTTTTCCGCTATTATGAATCAAGGCGATATCAGAGCTATGTTTTTCGGTCATGACCACTATAACGATTATGTTGTCAACTACAAAAACATGGACTTTGTAGCCACTCCCACCGCCGGCTTCCGTTCTTACGGTGCTAAAAACAGAGGTATCAGAGTTATTGAGCTTGACGAAAATGATACTTCAACTTATAACACAAGAATCGTTAACTTTTTCAAAACATATTGCACAAGCAGTACACAGATTAACCGCTTCAAATTATACGGTTCTGAATACGATAAGACTACCAGAATATTCTGTGGTATCAAGTACTTCATACTCGCACTTTTACAGGGCGAAAGTTTTATTGATTTGTGCAAAGAGATTTATTCGATAAAAAACTAAATCAAGGAGAACGAAATGAAAAAAATAGTTTCAGTTGTTTTATCAGCAATACTTATTTTAACTTCTTTTTCAATTTTCTCATCAGCAGAAAATGAAAAAGCACTTAAATTCAATTCCGACGGAAAATTTAAAATTCTCCATGTCGCAGATATTCAGGATAATATCTGCATCGCTCCTCAGGCACTTGAATGTATTGCCGCTGTATGTGATGACGAACAACCCGACCTTGTAATATTGGGTGGCGATAACATCTCAAGCGCGGTAAGCAAGGACAAAAATAACGATGCAGAAAAAGCCTTTAAGAATGTTAAATTTTCAATCAATCTTTTTATGTCAATCTTTGAGGAACGCAACATTCCTACCGCAACAGTTTTCGGAAATCATGACGGCAACCATTTGGTTCCCAAAGAAAAACAGATGGAAATTTATCAGTCTTATGATTGCTTTATCGGCAGCGATGAAAACGCAGAATTATACGGTTGTAACACAAGCAATATTCCGATAATGTCATCTGACTCAAAGAAAACAGCTTATAATCTCTGGTTATTTGACTCAGGCGAAGGCTTAGAAGATGCACCCGGATACGATTGGGTACACGATGACCAGGTTGAATGGTATGTAAAGAAATCAAACGAACTTAAAAAAGCCAACGGCGGCAAAGCAGTTGACTCAATGGCATTCCAGCACATTCCGATTTTTGAAATTCACGAAGTGATTGAAAACGGAAAGCTTATCAGCGGCGAACTCAACAGAACTCCCAGACCGTCACTGCACGAAAGCAGTCACTTTTCCGCTATTGTAAAACAAGGCGATATCAAGGCTATGTTCTTCGGTCATGACCATGTAAATACTTATACATACAACTATAAGGGTATTGACTTCGTTGCTACTCCCACTTCCGGTGTTGGTGCTTACGGTGACGAAAGCAAGGGCATCAGAGTTATTGAGCTTGACGAAAAAGATACTTCAACTTACAAAACAAGAATGGTTAATTATCTTGAAACTTACTGCACTGACGATACACAGTATTCACGCTTCAAGATGAACGACAGAGAGCTTGAAGTTTTCCCGAGAATTCTCCACACAATCAGATATATTTTCAGAGCGCTTGAAGAAGGCACAAGCTTTTTGAAAATCTGCTACGAAATACATTGTATTCTTACATGACAACAAAACCGATGAAAGCCAAAAACTTTCATCGGTTTTTATTATTTGTATATTCCTGTTGATACATATCGCGAACCTGAATCAGGTAAAAGTACGACGATATTTTTACCTTTGTTTTCTTCTCGTTTTGCAAGTTCTATTCCCGCACACAAAGCCGCACCTGAGGAAATTCCTGCAAGTAAGCCTTCTTTTCTTGCAAGTAATTTTGCATATTCAAATGCATCTTCATCGCTGACGGTTATTACCTCATCATAGATTTCAGTATTGAGATTTTCGGGAATAAAGTTTGCACCAATTCCCTGAATTCCGTGTGCACCTGCTGTCCCTTTTGAGATAAGGGGAGAGCCTTCGGGTTCAACTGCAACAATTTTTATATCGGGATTTTTTGTTTTGAGATATTCTCCAACTCCCGACAGCGTACCGCCTGTGCCGACTCCCGCTACAAAAATATCAACCTGTCCGTCTGTATCTTCCCAGATTTCCACACCTGTTGTTTTTCTGTGTGCCTGTGGATTTGCGGGATTTGAAAACTGTCCTGCAATTATACTTCCTGGAATTTCAGAATTAAGCCTTTCAGCTTCTTCAACTGCACCCGCCATACCCTTTTTGCCGTCGGTCAGGACTAACTCTGCTCCGTAGGCTGAAATCAGACTTCTGCGTTCTTCAGACATCGTATCAGGCATTACAATAATTATTTTATATCCTCTTGATGCACCGATTGAAGCCAGACCAATTCCTGTATTACCGCTTGTCGGTTCGATGATTGTCGCACCGCTTTTCAAGACACCGCTTTTTTCCGCATCTTCTATCATCTCAAGCGCAACTCTGTCTTTGACACTTCCCGCAGGGTTCATAAACTCAAGCTTTAATAAAAGCTTTGCTTCAAGATTATATTCTTTTTCAAGATTTACACTTTCCATAAGCGGTGTTCCGCCCACCGCTTCTCCTACAGATTTATATATTCTCATAATGTCACCCTTTCATATAGATATTATACTACTTAATCGTAAAAAAAGACAGCATTTTTTATTGACTTAAAAAATTTACTGTGTTATACTCCAACAGAGGTGATAAAAATGTCAACAAATTTCAAACCCACAAAAAAACAACTTGAATTTTTAGACTGGGAGTTCGGAACATTCTTCCATTTCGGTATCCGTACTTTCAATGAGTATCATAGAGATTGGGATATGAAAGTTATGGAACCTTCTTCCTTCAATCCCACAGAGCTTGACTGCGAACAGTGGATCAGAACAGTTAAAAATGCAGGTGTAAAATATACTGTCATGACTACAAAGCATCACGACGGCTTTGCACTCTGGCCGAGTAAATTCACTGAGTACTCAGTTAAAAATTCTCCGTGGAAGGACGGCAAGGGTGATGTTGTAAAGGAATACACCGACGCTTGTCGCAAATACGGAATAAAAGTAGGACTTTATTATTCCTGCGCACAGTTTGATACAACAGATATGGGCTTTTCATACAATGATTTTGTAATCGGTCAGCTGACAGAATTACTCACAAACTACGGTGAAATTGATTATATGTGGTTTGACAGCTGCGGTGCAGAAAATTTTGATTTTGATTTAGAACGCATAACTAAAACAGTCACCGAACTTGCCCCCGATATGCTTGTTTTCGGTGCGCTCGGTAAAACTACTGTTGCATGGTCAAAAAATGAATGGTGTCTTATGAATCTCCCCAACTCAAATCAGACAGAAAAAGGATTTATGCCCAGTGAAGCTGACGGCTGTATGACAAGATATAAGAGAGAGAATTTCTGGTTCTATAACGAAACCCACAACAACTGCCGCAGAACACTTGACGAGCTTATGGGTATGTATTATTACACAGTCGGCAGAGGAAGTAACTTC
>JAFRZS010000221.1 GCA_017442445.1 Clostridia bacterium | reverse complement strand
TGTAACGAAAACGGTTGAAACAAGATTTATAAATCATGCAATTTCCGAATGCGGTATTGACCTCATAGGCGAAAATAAGGTGCAGGAGTATCTTTCAAAAGAAGATGAGTTATTGCCTTGCGAAGCACATCTTATAGGTCACTTGCAGACAAACAAAGTGCGGCAGATAGTCGGCAAAGTAAAATGCATACAGTCTGTTGACAGTGTTAAGGTTGCCCGTGAAATATCAAAACAGTCTTTACAAAAAGGCTTTACAACTGATATTTTACTTGAAGTGAATATCGGACACGATGAAGCAAAGTACGGAATTTTACCCGAAGCTCTTGATGAAACCTTGTCAGAAATTGCCGAATTAGAAGCGATTAAGGTTCGGGGATTGATGACGATACCGCCGATTTGTGACGATATTGTAAAAACTCAGCAATTTTTTGAAAATATGTACCGCTTGTTTCTTGACATTCAGGCAAAAAAAAGCGATAATATAAATATTAGCGTACTATCACAAGGTATGTCCGCAGATTTCGTACCCGCAATCATGGCAGGTTCAAACTTGGTAAGAGTCGGTTCTGCGATTTTTGGCGACAGAACTTATTAAAATATATAGGAGGAAGAGTTTAATGAAACTTGTTGACAAATTAAAGGATTACTTTACAATTTCTGAAGAGGAATATTATGACGATGTGGAACAGGATTCAGAAGATGATCTTGAAACATTTGATACAAATGACAAATATGAAGATTTCGTAGCATCAAGAAATACATCTTCAAAACCCAATAAAGCTCCGCAGAGAGAAAGTTCAAGAGTTGTTGATTTCAATGCATCAGCAACTGCAACTACTAAACCTCATGTGGTGTTCGCACAGCTTTCGCGATTTGACGATGTAGGTGATGTTGCATCAAATCTCAGTGAAAAGAGAATTGTTATTCTTAACCTTGAAAATGCAGACGAACGCGAAACACGCAGAATTATAGATTTCCTTTACGGTGTAATTTTTGCACTTGGCGGAAAAATCAAGAGAGTTGCTACAAGAACTTTTGTTATCACTCCTCACAACAGTCCCTTCACAGGAGAACTTCTTGATGAAATAAGCGGTGGCAGCACAGTCACTTTATTTGAATAATCAAATAGGAGGAATAAATTATGATTAAACCTATTCAGATCAGATCTCATAGCTTCCCGCAGATAAGCCGCGGAGCTTACAAGGCATCAGATGTTGATGAGTATCTTACCGAGGTAGCTGCTCAGCTTGAAGAACATCTCCAGGAGAGAGAACAGCTTGTAAAGAAAATTACAATGCTCGCTGACAAAGTCCAGGAGTACAGAAACGATGAAGACAGCATTGGTGCGGCTCTTCTCAATGCACAGAAAATGGCTGCAAAGCTCACAAAAGAAGCTGAAGACGAAGCTCAGGAATTAAAGACAAAGGCTGAAAATCAGGCGGCTGAGCTTGAAGCAAGAGCTATTGAAAAAGCAAGGGAAATTATTTCTGCAGCAAATGATAAGAGTGAACAGATGATTGCTGAAGCTCAGAAACAGCATGATGCAATTGTCAATGCAACTGATAAAGATGCAAGAGCACAGCTTGCAGCAACAAAGAAAGAACTTGCTGTAAGAAGCAAAGAGCTTGAAGCATTGAAGGCAAAAGTAACAGAACTCAAAACTTCTGCTATTGATACTTATTATGCACATATTGCAGCTATCAAGGAATTGAGCAGCGCAGTTGAAAAGGAATATGAACTTAACAGCACTGATGACTTTGAAGACATCGCAAGTGTTGAGGAACCTGTTGAAGAAACAGTAGTTGAAGAAACAGCGATTGAAGAAACTGCAGAGGTAGCTGAAACAGTCGAAGAAACTGTTGAAGAGACAGCAGATGTCAGCGCTGAAACAGCAGAGGAAATCGTTCCCGAAGCTTCAGAAGCAACAAATTCAGAAGAAACAGCTTCAGACGATTCTGACAGCACTGACGGTGAAGAACCTGATTTTGCTTCATTTAAAGTAAACCTTGAAAATCTCACAGAAGGCGGAACATCCGATTTCTTCTCATTCTTCTCAGATAACAACGGCGAAGAAGAGTAATGGTGCAGATTATCACTTTAATTGCGATTGCAGTTTTAGTTGCGGTTGACCAGTTGATAAAGTATATCGTGTCCCTGAAGCTGATTGGTGCAGGTACCGTAGTTGCGATACCCGGATTTATAGGTTGGTATTATGCAGAAAACACGGGCGCATCATTCAGTATCCTCACGGGTAAAGTGAATTTTTTGATTGTGATTACCGCAATTATTATACTTCTCGGTCTTGTATATCTTCTTTATAAAAAGACAAAATTCAATCTTATGTATATCGGAGTCGCTTTAGCATTAGCGGGGGGAATCGGAAATCTTATTGACAGGATCTCAAGAGGTTTTGTTATAGATTATATACGCACCTTGTTTATGGATTTCCCGATATTCAATTTTGCCGATTGTCTTATCTGCGTCGGTGCGGCACTTATGGTGATATATACAATTATTGATCTTGTCAGGGAATGCAAGACTAAAAAGGTAAAAGACAATGAGTAATGTTTATAAGATAACAGTTGACGAAGC
>JAFRZS010000021.1 GCA_017442445.1 Clostridia bacterium | reverse complement strand
TATGGGGTTTTAACAGTCTTTTACATAACTGCAGAACCCCATTTCTTTTCGGTTTTATACGGTCTTCGCTTTTTTTACAGCCCCTTTTACATCCTGTTTTTTAGTTGAATTTTGCTCTGAGTTCTACTACTTTTCCGATTATAATAACAGGAGAATATATAATATCACTGCTTGAATAAACAATCGGCTCATAAGCGGTATTGAGGGATACAAGCATAAGATTATTATCTCTTTTAAAAACTTTTTTGACCGTTGCATCTGAGCCGTTAACGAGCACCACGGCAATTTCTCCGTTGTTTATGTCGGATTGCTTACGGACAATTACAACATCGCCGGGACAAAATCTCGGAAGCATACTGTCACCTTTTATCATCAATGCAAAATGTTCACCTGTTGATGCCATGTGAGGTGTGATTTCTTCATAACCGAGAACTTCTTCTACTGCCTCAATAGGAATACCGGCTTTTACATACCCTAAAACAGGTACCATATTTTTTTCGTCACCTCTTGCTTTTCCTAAAAGCAGATCTACCGAAACATTAAAATAATCCGACAACAATGAAAGCATCTCAGCATCGGGAGAAGTGCGTCCTTTTTCCCATTGGCTGATTGCGGTCTGATGAACTCCGCAGATTTTAGCAAGTGCAAATTGGGACAGGCCTCTTTTTAATCTAAGTTCGCGTATTATATTCATGATTACACCTCATAAGAATTTTACAATAGTATTATGAACTATTCTATTAAAAATGTCAATAGAATAATAAAAAAATAGTAAAACTATTGACAAATAATAAAAATGCTATTATAATAAGAGTTGTGATATTCAAACACGCCAAAAAAATATGTAAGACTAACTCTCGTTTTCACGGGGGTGGGTCTTATTTTTTTTGCAAATATCAAGAAAGGGGGGATGGAATGAGAGTGTTTTTAACAGCTTCTGCATTGGAAAAGGAACTGTGTGCAGAGGCATATGATAATTGGCTGAAATCGGAGTATGAGACCGAAGACGAGTTTATTGAGAGAAAACACGGCGTTGATCTTGCTGATTTATTAAAGAGAGTAATTGAAGAAAAACTGAATGACAAAGAAAAAGCTGTAATAGAGTGTTTCTGGTTTTACAAAATGACACCTAAAGAAATAGCTTTGAAAACGAACACGGGTATTTCTTCAGTTTATAAGCTTCTTGATGCGGCAGAGAAAAAGCTTCATATGTATCTTGAATATGTTGTGGTGTATCAGGACAGCCTGATTAAACGGGAGTTAGTACCCGTTTCTGTAAGACAAGCAATATCAGATACAGCGGTGAAGAGTATCAACTCAAAAACGGTCGGAGAGAGATTGAAAAAACTCAGAGTCACAGAAAACATACCTGTAAAAAAGCTTGAAGCTTCGATAAATATGCCGATGGGAAGATTAGAGATAATTGAATCGGGGGAAATCTTACCGGACATTGATGAGCTTATAAAGCTTACAGCTTTTTTCGGGACATCAGCGGATTATATTTTATTCGGAAAGAAAGGATGATAGTGATGAGAAAAACTTTGGACAGACTTGCAGATGAATACATGGAAGCAATAGAATACCATGACTATTTGATTGAGAAATATAAAAATAAATTGGAAATCGCCTTGAGAAAACGCAGGGATCACGATGAGATTTTAAACATAAAGAGAATGCTGTGTGAACTTCACAGACAAAGAGGGGAAATGATTCAGACAGTATATAAACTGAAAAATTATTATAAATTCAGCGGAAAGGAATCAGCTTAAATGAGAAAAGTTAATGTTACTATAAACGATGATAAAACGGTAGATGTAACCGAAGAGGCTGTCGGTTATGTTGAGGAAAGTAATGCGACACAGCTTGAGATATTACTCAATACTGAATTACAGGCCAATGGGATTGAATATCATGTTGTCAGCTTCAGGCACGGAGAAAATGACGAAAAAATGGTATCTCAAAGAATATATCCGTTGGAAGATGAGGACGAGGAAACAGACGCGTACAGAATTGATGATAAAATCATTATCAATTTACCTCAGTATGTAACAAGATATCCGAATATCTATGTGCAACTTGAAGGTCACATCTTGAAACAAGATATTTTAACCTCAATGAAGCATCTTGATGCAATTATAAAATCACCTGTATTTTACATAAGACTTGATGAGTCAATCACGGGTGATGAGGGTGAACTGAATGTAAAGACAGAAGGCATTTTCAGCGAATTGGTTGATATGACTTCAAAATTTGAAGCGATTTTACCGATGACGGAATTGTTAAATGACGGGCTTCATTGGTACGATTTAAAAGAATATATGAAGCCGCCGATAAATCAGGGTGACGGAGAGGAAAGTATTGTTATAGGCTCAACGGACACGAACATCGTGACGGGTGATTATTCTGCGGCAATAGGCAGAAATCTGAGGGTCACAGGTAATAGCTCAATTCTTGTAGGAGAATACGGAAAAGCAATACAAGGCATACTTTTTGCTGTTGCAAACGGAACTGCAGACAATGAAAAACTTGCTATGGAAGTAGGAAAAATTGATGCAACTTTCTATGTTCCTATTTACGGAGTGACACCGTCACTTACAGCACCTACGCACGCAATACCCACAATAAAGTGGTTTAAAGATTATCTTGATGCAGTTGTCTATCCGAAATATGACGGAGATATTGCATCGTTAAAAGAGGATTTGCCCGACGGTCTTGATCAGGTTTCAAAAGAGGTACTTGAACTCAGGGATATATTAAGGGGTGAAATAAATAACACAAAGCCTACCGTATCTCCCGAGCTTGTGCTGTTACAAAATTCATGGACTGAAAATGCCGACGGGAAATTTACTCAGACGGTAGTAGTAGGAATGAACACATCAAAGAGAAATGAAATAGATGTGGAGGCAGAGTCTTTGGAAGAATGGGGCAAGTGCTTTGTTATTGCAATAAGTGAGAATGACAATGGTGTGGTATTTGAAGCAAACACTGTTCCTTCAAAAAATCTCAGCTTCAGAATAACATCAACGGAGGTAAATTATGCTGTGTAATAAAATAATCGGAGGCTCGTCATCACAGACAAAAAAGCTTCCTGAAGAATGGGAATATTTCAGAACCCTTGCCAACGAAAACGAAAGTGCATTTTTAGTTGCAAGCGGAGGCATTGACACGATATGTTTTACAGGTGCGGCAGC
>JAFRZS010000220.1 GCA_017442445.1 Clostridia bacterium | reverse complement strand
TTTGTTACACCTTCGGGGCTTGATAGCAAAGATCATTATTCCTGTGCTTATGATATGGCGCTTTTAGCGGCAGAGGCTTTAAAAAATCCTGAATTCAAACATATTTGTTCAAAAACCAATGCAACAATATCATACGGTAATCCGCCGTATCTGAGGACTTTGTCCAACCATAACAGACTTCTCAGAGAATGTGAGGGCTGTGTAGGTGTGAAAACAGGATTTACTAAAAAAAGCGGACGCTGTCTTGTTTCAGCTGTTGAGAGAAACGGAAGTCTTCTGATAGCGGTGACTTTAAATGCACCGAATGACTGGAATGACCATAAAAGACTTTATGATTACGGCTTTGCAAAAGTTCAGACAAAGACATTGAGTTATGATTTGTCCGACTATGAATTCAAGGTAGTTGGCGGCGAAAAGGACAGTATCTCAGTGAAGCTTATGAACAATCCCACAGTGACAGTAAAAGAAGATAATATAGAAGCGAAAGTATTTATTGAGCATTTTGAGTATGCGCCTGTAAAAAAGGGCGATACAGTAGGATATGTAAGATATTTTTATAAAGATAAAATTATTGAGGAAGTACCCGTAATAACGACGGAGGCAGTAAATTTAAGCGCCGTCTGAAAGGATTAAAATGGCAGAAGTAAGATTACAAAAATTTATGGCGGATAACGGCATAGCATCAAGACGCAAGTCTGAAGAATTGATTTTAAAAGGTGCCGTAAAAGTAAACGGAAGACCCGCAAAACTCGGTGACAAAATTGACCCGAGAAAAGATACAGTTCATGTCAGCGGTCGCAAGATTGTGAACACACGAAAAAAAGTATATATTATGTTACATAAACCCAGAGGCTTCGTCACAACGATGAGTGACGAAAGAGGCAGAAAATGTGTAGCAGAATTAGTTTCCGATATCGGAACAAGAGTATATCCTGTCGGCAGACTTGATAAGGATTCTGAAGGCTTACTCTTTATGACAAATGACGGTGAATTTGCAAACGCCATGATGCATCCGTCAAGACACGTTCCGAAAACATACAGAGTAACCGTCAGACCCGACATTGATGAAGACCAGATTACAAAGCTCACAACAGGTGTGATTATTGACGGAAAAAAGACAGCGGAAGCTCAGGTTCAGGTTTTGACAAAAGAACCCGGCAGAGTTGTTTTACAGATGATAATATACGAGGGCAGAAACAGAGAAATCAGAAAAATGTGCGAGGAAGTCGGACTTGAGGTTGCAAGACTTAAAAGAACTGCAATCGGTTCAATAAAGCTTGGTATGTTACCGCAGGGACAGTACAGGAATCTCACGGAAGATGAAGTTCATAAATTGATGACATCATCAGGCGCCATAAAGAAAGCTTAACGGAGAGGAAGGATAAAATGATAACCGTAAAACCCGTTGAAAAAGAAAATACGGTAGCATTTATTGCTGAGGAAGAAGGCAGTGATGCAGGTTTTTGTGAAATCGCTCTTGATAATTATGAGGTTGAGGTTTTGTCCGCGGAATATGATAAGGACAAGCCGTATGCTCTGGAGTTGCTTTTAAGAGCAGCACTGAACTTTGCGGCAAACAGAAATGCTTATATTGCAAAAACAAAGCTTGATATTTTTACTGATTTTCCGTTTGAAAAAAAAGGCGATTTTTACGAAGGAACAATTCCGGAATTGCTCAAAGGTAGCTGTAAAAGTTGACAAACCGGGGTATTTTTTGATAAAATAAAGTGTTATTCTTCACGATAGGAGAGGTCAATATGATTAAGAGTATGACAGGCTACGGACGCGCACAGATGACAGTTGACGAAATGTCCGTAACAGTTGAAATAAAAAGTGTAAATCACAGATATTTTGAGTTTTCTGCAAGAACACCGAGAGCATACGGATTTCTTGAAGAAAAGCTTAAATCTCATTTTCAGAAATCTGTCGCAAGAGGTAAAGTTGATTGCTTCGTACAGATAGAAGCATTGGAAAGTGACGATGTAACGGTCAATGTTAATCACACACTTGCAAAGGGTTATGTTGATGCATTACATGAACTTGCACTCAGATATAATTTATCAGATGACATATCAGTTTCAACAGTATCACGCTATTCTGATATTTTCTCAATACATAAAAACGAAGCAGACGAAGAAAAAATCTGGAATGCTGTAAGTCAGGTTGCAGATGCAGCTTGTGCGAAATTTGTTGAAATGAGAGCGGTTGAAGGTGCAAAGCTTAAAGCTGACCTTACAGAAAAAATCGCTACAATTGAAGAAAATGTATCGTTCATTGAAAAGCGTTCACCCGAAACAGTGAGCGAATATCATGAAAGACTCAAAACAAAGATGGCTGAGCTTTTACAGGATACACATATTGACGAGCAGAGGATTCTTACAGAATCTGCAATATTCGCTGAAAAGATTGCAGTTGACGAGGAAACAGTAAGACTCAGAAGTCATCTTCATCAGTTCGGTGAGTTCCTTGAAGCTTCTGAGCCGATAGGAAGAAAAATGGATTTTCTTGTTCAGGAAATGAACAGAGAAGCAAATACGATCGGTTCAAAATCTCAGGATATTGAAATAGCAAAAAGAGTTATTGCAATAAAGTCAGAGATTGAAAAAATCAGAGAACAGATTCAGAACATTGAATAATTACGGAGGTAAGATATGAAATTGATCAATATCGGCTTCGGTAATATGGTTAATGCAAACCGACTTATTGCAATAGTAAGCCCCGAGTCAGCACCTATAAAAAGAATGATTCAGGAAAGCAAAGAGCGCGGAATGCTTATTGATGCGACTCACGGAAGACGCACAAGAGCAGTTATAATTACAGATACCGACCACATAATTCTTACATATTTACAGTCGGAAACTGTTGCTAACAGATTAGAAAGCGAAGCGGATGAAATAGATGAGGAGGTATATGAAGCATGAGTACATATGACGGAACTCTCATAATTTTCTCAGGTCCGTCAGGCTCAGGTAAGGATACTGTACTTAACGAGCTTTTGCAGAAACATGATGATGTAAAACTCTCAATATCCGCCACCACAAGAAAACCCAGAGAAAACGAAGTTGACGGAGTACATTATTATTTCATTTCCAAAGAAGACTTTGAAAAGAAGATAGATGATAATGAAATGCTCGAATATGCCGTTTACGGTGACAACTATTACGGCACACCTAAGGCTCCTGTTGATAAATGGCTGACCGAAGGTAAAACAGTAATACTTAAAATTGAAGTACAGGGTGCGGAAAAAATCCGTAAAATGTATCCTGAAGCTTTGAGTATATTTATAATGCCACCGTCATTGGCTGTTCTTGAAAAGAGAATCAGAGGCAGACAGTCAGAAAAAGAAGAAGATATCATTAAGCGTCTTTCAATCGCAAAAAATGAATTGGAAAGAGCTTGTGAATATGATTTTGCTGTAATCAATGACGATCTTGATGATGCTGTGGAAGATGTAGCATCAATAATCAAAGCAGAAAAATTAAGATATAAAAATATGAAAAACATTATAAGTGAGGTAAAAAAAGATGTTTAATCCCGATTTGACAAATGTATTGAAAAACCACTTGAGCAGATATTCTCTCGTAACTGCTACAGCAAAAAGAGCAAGAGAAATCGCTGAAGATGCAGAAGAAAACAATGTTATCATTACAGAAAAGCCTGTAAGCCTTGCTATTGACGAAATCATCAAAGGCGAATATGAAATAATTGAGCCTGAAGAAATCAGAAACATCTGATATCATGTCAAACAAAGTTGCAAAAATTGCAGTTGAAAAGACACTCTATGACTTTGATATGCTTTTCAGTTATGATGTACCTGAGAATCTTGAAGGTATCATAAGAAAAGGTATGAGGGTACAGGTGCCTTTTGGCATTTCAAACAGCGAAAGAATAGGCGTAGTCTTTGATGTTTGCGAGAAAACGGAGAGCAAAAAACTCAAAGCCGTAAAAACGGTACTTGACGATGAGCCGCTTCTTTCCGATGAAATGCTCTTACTTGCAGAATGGGTAAAAAACAGAACATTCTGCACATATTATGAGGCTGCAAAAACAATGCTGCCGTATGGCATAAACCACAAAACAGTAGGCTATTATTCTTTTTTCAAGGACGCAGACAGAGATTCTCTGACAGACGAGGAATACTCGGTGCTGGAATACCTGAAAAAGAAGAATAAGCCTTGTACAAGAGCCGTGATATGTGATGCTTTGGATATTTCAGGCAGTACAGATGTATTTGACGAGCTTTTAAAAAGACAGCTTGTTACATATTCTGCAAAAGCGGTAAGACACGTTCAGGATTCAACCGTAAAAATGGTAAGACTTCTTGACGATTATCCACAGATAAAGCTGACTCCGAAGCAAGAGCATATTATAGATGTATTGAATGATATAGGCACAGTATCCGTACAGGATATTTGCTTTTTTACAGGCTACACGCAGTCTATAGTTCAGAGAATGGCATCTCGTGGCATTGTTGAAATTTTTGAGGACGAAGTTTACAGAAATCCGTATAAAGATACCGAAACACCGGAGGAAGTTCCCGAAATTATCCTGACCGAAAAACAAGGGAAGGCCTTTGATACCCTGATTGAAAAATATCGTGAAGATGAGGGCGGAGTATCACTTCTGTACGGTGTTACAGGTTGCGGAAAAACACAGGTTTACCTGAAATTGATTGATGAAGCGGTAAAGGATAACAAGGGTGTAATTGTTATGGTACCCGAAATATCACTTACACCTCAGACACTTGAAATCTTTCATAAAAGATACGGAAAGAATGTAGCTGTTTTTCACAGCGGACTTTCCATAGGTGAAAGAGTTGACGAGTGGAAAAGAGTTAAACGAGGTGAAGCGGGAATTGTTGTCGGCACTCGCTCAGCAGTATTTTCTCCCGTAGTTAATCTCGGACTCATAATAATGGACGAAGAGCAGGAGTATGCTTACAAGTCCGAAAAAACTCCAAGATATGATGCAAAGGAAATTTCAAAATTCCGTTGCAAATATAATAAAGCGCTTCTTGTTTTAGCTTCTGCAACACCGAGTGTTGAAACTTTTGCGGCAGCAGAAAACGGAATATACAGCTTCACTAAAATTCCCGAAAGATACGGCGATGCGGTACTTCCGGAGGTTATAGTTGTTGATATGGCTCAGGAGAGGCGACAAGCCAACAGAGGCAGCATCAGCGAAGTTATGCGCAAAGAAATTGAATATAATTTAGAAAATTCTCAGCAGTCAATGTTGCTTATAAACAGACGAGGATATAATACTTTTGTTGCCTGTGGATTTTGCAATACAGTAATGTCTTGTCCGCACTGCAGTATATCTTTGATATATCACTCGTCATCAAATAAGCTTGTATGTCACTATTGCGGATATACAAGGGAATATATAAACAAGTGTGAAGAATGCGGTAAGGAAAATATCAGATATTCAGGTGTAGGCACTCAGAAGGTAGAGGATGAATTGCACAATCTTTTCCCTGATGCAAGGGTACTGAGAATGGATACCGATTGTGTTGCAACGAGAAAATCTTATGAAGATAAGCTCAGCGCATTCAAAAACGGTGATTACGATATCCTTGTCGGCACACAGATGATAGCAAAAGGACTTGATTTTGAAAATGTCACTCTGGTCGGGATTATATCCTCTGACCAACAATTATACAGTGACGATTTCAGAAGTTTAGAGAGAACATTTTCACTGCTGACTCAGGTTATAGGCAGAGCAGGTCGCGGAAGTCTTAAAGGCCGTGCGATTATTCAGACTCTGACCCCTGAAAATAATATAATAAAACTTGCGGCAGAGCAGGATTACGAAGCTTTTTATGAAACAGAAATTGAAATCAGAAAAAATCTTACCTACCCGCCGTATTGTGATATCTGTCTGTTAGGTTTTTCAGGTACGGACGAAAACAATGTTGAAGTATCAGCAGAGTGGTGTCTTGACCAAATAAAAATGCTTTCGCAGACAGAATACAAAGAACAGAAAATAATAGTCTTAGGACCTGTCAGACCGAGAGTTTATAAGACAGGTGACCGATACAGACAGCAGATAATTATCAAATGCAAAAATACAAAAAGATTCAGAGAAATGATTGATAAAATTCTGAAGACTTTTTCAAAAGAGCACAAATCCAAAAGAGTTACAATGTTTGCGGATATAAATCCCGATACAACTATGTGATTTTTGACTTGTTATATAAAGAGAGGAATGGACACAAATGGCAATCAGATCAATAATAAAATTCGGTGATCCGACATTAAAGAAAAAAAGCCGTGCAGTTGAAAAGTTTGATGACAGACTTGCAACACTTCTTGACGATATGAAAGATACAATGTATGCATCTGAAGGCGTCGGACTTGCGGCAGTACAGGTCGGAGTATTAAAAAGAGTTGTTGTTATTGATATAGGCAGCGGCCCGATGGAATTGGTAAACCCCGAAATAATTGAACAAAAAGGCGAACAGAAAACTCCCGAAGGCTGTTTGTCCTTACCCGGTGAAAGCTATATGACAAGCAGACCGATGGAGGTTAAAATCAAGGCTCAGAACAGAGAAGGCAAGTGGGTTATCTACAAAGGAACAGAGCTTCTTGCAAAAGCCTTCTGCCATGAGATTGACCATCTTGACGGAATACTTTATACAGCCCACAGAATTGATTGGGAGGAAGATTGATGAGAGTAATTTTTATGGGTACACCCGATTTTGCCGTACCGTGTCTTGAAAGACTTATTTCTGACGGTGAAGAAGTAGTCGGAGTATTTACCCAACCTGATAAACCCAAGGGCAGAGGTCATGTTATGACCCCGCCGCCCGTTAAAGAACTCGCATTAAAACACGATATACCTGTTTTTCAGCCGACAAAAATGAAAGACGGTCAGGCTTTTGAAATAATAGATAAGCTTGATCCGGAACTTATTATAGTTGTCGCATACGGCAGAATTTTGCCGAAGGATATTCTTGAAAGACCGAAATACGGTTGTGTTAATATTCATGCATCATTACTTCCGAAATACAGAGGTGCGGCGCCTATTCAATGGGCGGTAATCAACGGCGAAAAGGTAAGCGGTGTTACCTCAATGCAGATGAGCGAAGGTCTTGATACAGGCGATATGCTCATAAAACGCGAGGTTGAAATAACCGAAGAGATGACAGCAGGTGAGCTTCATGACATTTTGTCGCCCTTAGGTGCAGATGTTATGAGTGATACCATAAAAGAAATAAAAGCGGGAGCTTTAAAACCCGAAAAACAGAACGATGCTGACAGTACCTATGCTTCAATGCTTGATAAAAGCTTATCTCCGATTGATTGGAGCAAGGAAGCATCTGTGATTCATAATCAGATAAGAGGTTTAAGTCCCTGGCCGACAGCAACAACTACACTTGACGGCAAAGTTTTGAAAATACACTCATCAAGGGTTTCGGATATTAAAGGAAAAAATCCGGGCGAGATTATTTTCAACGATAAAAAATTAGTTGTTTCCTGCGGAAACAATACTTCCCTTGAAATAACTGTTTTACAGGCAGAAGGTAAAAAAGCCATGTCTGCCGACCGGTTTTTACTCGGCAAAAAAATTGAACTCTCAACTGTATTAGGAAAGTAGGAAAAAACACTCAATGAATTCAAGAACCGTTGCGTATGAAATTCTCCTGAAAATTGAAAAGGATAAGGCATATTCAAATCTTACACTTGATAAAGAGCTTAAAGACAGCAATCTTAATTCTCTTGACAAAGCACTTGCATCAAGAATTGTTTACGGTGTTCTTGAAAGGAAGCTGACTCTTGATTATGCCTTGAACCGGTATATAAAAAGCGGCATAAAAAAGCTCAAAGCAGATGTAAGAACAGTTTTGAGAATGGGTGCATATCAGATTTTATTTATGGATAAAATCCCCGAATCTGCCGCAGTAAATGAAAGTGTAAAAATAATTAAGAAGAAAGCACAGTATGCATCGGGCCTGGTCAACGGAGTGCTGAGAAATATCGCACGGAACGGCTTTGAATATCCCGATGAAAAAGACACAATAAATTATTATTCAATAAAATATTCATGCCCGGTTTTTCTCTTGGAAATGTGGTTTGAATATCTCGGACAAGAGGATACGGTAAAATTACTTGAACACTCCTTACTTGCACCGCCTTTGTATGTAAGAGTCAATACTCTGAAAACAAACGCAGATGACCTGACAGCAAAGCTTGAAGGTAAAGGAATAACGGCTGAAAAGACATATATTGATAACTGTCTCAGACTTCACGGCATAGCAGATGTAAGCCACCTGAAAGAATACAAAGAAGGTCTTTTCTATGTTCAGGATATATCTTCACAGATATGTGCAGAAACATTGGGCGCCAAAGCGGGAGATACAGTTTTTGATATGTGCTGTGCACCGGGAGGAAAAACCTTTACAATTTCGCAGTGCATGGAAAACAAGGGCGAAATAAAAGCCTTTGATATTTATGACTCAAGACTGAAATTGGTATCGGATTCTGCAAAACGCCTTGGAATAGACATAGTAAATGTCAGAAATCAGGACGCGACAGAGTCAGATTCATCACTTGGCACAGCGGATAAAATTCTCTGCGATGTGCCGTGTTCGGGACTCGGAATTATCAGACGAAAACCTGAAATAAAATATAAAGATAAAGCAGAGCTTGATTCATTACCTGAAATACAGTATAAGATTTTATGTAATGCATCAGGATATCTGAAACCGTCAGGAGTTTTGGTGTATTCAACCTGTACACTCAACCCGAAAGAAAATGAAGATGTGTGCGAAAAATTCCTGAAAGAAAATCCGACATTTGAAAAAGATGGAGAGTACAGAAGACTCTTACCGCAGAATGATTTATCAGACGGATTCTTTATAGCAAAATTCAGAAAAGGTGAATGACTTGAAAATTGATATTGCTTCAAAAACCTTAGAAGAACTTAAAAATGAGTTCGCCGAAGCGGGTGAAAAGCCGTTTCGTGCGGGACAGGTTTTTTCGTGGCTTCATAAGAAGAATGCAACAAGCTTTGAAGAAATGTCCGATATTTCAAAGAATTTGCGAAGCTTTTTATCTGAAAAATACATAATTTACAGTTGTGCTATTGAAAAAAAGCTGAAATCGGAGTATGATGGTTCAATAAAGTATCTTTTTAAACTCAATGACGGAGAGTACATTGAATCGGTACTCATGAAATATAAATACGGATATACGGTCTGTGTATCAACTCAGGTCGGTTGTAAAATGGGTTGTAACTTCTGCGCAACCGCACAGGGAGGATTTCAGAGAAATCTTCTGCCGTCTGAGATACTTTCACAGATTTATGTAATACAAAAGGACACCGATATCAGAGTTTCCCATGTAGTTTTAATGGGAATGGGTGAGCCTCTTGATAATTATGAAAATGTCCTGAGATTTTTGGAATTGGTAAATTCACCCGATGGCAACAATCTTTCAATGAGAAACATTTCCCTTTCAACCTGTGGAATTGTTCCGAAGATATATGACCTCGCAGAAAAGAAATTACAGTTGACACTTTCGGTGTCACTACACGCACCTGACGATGATATCCGTTCAGGTATGATGCCTGTAAACAAAGCATATCCGATAGCAGAGCTTATAAAGGCTTGTAAGTATTATATAAAGCTTACATCAAGAAGAATATCTTTTGAGTATGCGATGGTAAATGGGGTAAATGACAGTGACGAATGTGCAAATATGCTTTCTAAATTATTAAAAGGAATGCTTTGCCATGTCAATCTGATACCTGTTAACAATGTGGTTGAAAATTCTTATTCAAAAAGCTCTGCAAAGCGCATTGAAGCATTTTCACGGATACTTGAAAAACACGGTATCACAACTACTGTCAGAAGGAGCTTAGGCTCTGATATAGATGCGTCGTGCGGTCAGTTAAGGCGTCGCGTAACTTCCGGAAAGGAGGAGCAATCATGAAATTTTCAGCAAAAACCGATATCGGCAGAGTAAGAAACAGCAATCAGGACGCATATGCTTGCGGAGAGTTTTCTGCAACTGAAGGCTGGGCTGTTGTATGTGACGGTATGGGCGGTGCCTCCGGAGGAGATGTTGCAAGTAATACCGCAGTAAGAATAATCTCAGAAAAGGTGACATCTGCTTACAGCGAGAAGATGGCTCCGAGATCAATGGGAAATATGTTTGAATCTGCAATAACAACATCAAATGCCCGACTTTACTCTATGTCAAGAGAAGACGAAAATTTATTCGGAATGGGCACAACGGTTGTTGCGGCAATTATCAGAGAAAAGAGTATTTTTGTAGCACATGTGGGTGACAGCAGAGTTTATGTATATGATGAAATAAACGGACTCGTCCAGCTCACAATTGACCACTCTATTGTACAGGAGATGGTTGACAGGGGAGAGATTACAGAGGAAGAAGCGAGGATTCACCCTCGTAAAAATATCATAACAAGAGCTTTAGGTGTCGGTAATGATATTGAAATAGATTTCCGTGAATATGGCTTAACAGAAACATCAAAGATTCTGCTTTGCACAGACGGACTTACAAATTATCTTGATGATGAAACTATCACGCAGTATTTATCACAGCATCAGACCGAGGGTCTCGCAGAAAAGCTTGTAGATGCAGCAAATGCAAACGGCGGCGGGGACAATATTACGGTTGTTGTTGTATCTAACTGAGAGGAGTGTGAATTTACTCAATGGAAAATTATGTAGGTAAAAGACTTGATGGCAGATATGAAATTCAGGAGATAATCGGCGTAGGCGGAATGGCAGTTGTCTACAAAGCTTACGATAACATTGATGACAGAATTGTTGCTGTTAAAGTTCTCAAGGAAGAATTTCTTGCAAATGCTGATTTCCGTCGCAGATTTAAAAATGAATCAAAAGCAATTTCAGTCCTTTCGCATCCGAATATAGTAAAGGTTTATGATGTCAGCTTTGGTGACAGACTTCAGTATATTGTAATGGAATATGTTGAGGGAATAACCTTAAAGGAATATATTGAACAAAGAGGACCTATCAGTTGGCAGGAATGTCTTAAATTCCTTATACAGATTTTAAGAGCATTACAACATGCTCATGACAAAGGAATAGTACACCGTGATGTAAAACCTCAGAACATCATGTTACTTCAGCAGGGAACTATAAAGATTGCCGATTTTGGCATTGCGCGTTTCAGCAGAAGCGAAACAAGAACGATGACGGAAAATGCAATCGGGTCCGTACATTATATCAGTCCCGAACAGGCAAAGGGTGACCTTACAGACGAAAAAGCTGATATATATTCTGTCGGTGTTATCATGTATGAAATGCTTACAGGTCAGCTTCCGTTTGAGTCAGATAATCCTGTAACAGTTGCACTTATGCAGGTTCAGAAAGAAGCAAAAAATCCGAGAGAAATCAAATCGGATATTCCTTTAGGACTTGAGCAGATTACAATGCGCGCTATGCAGAAAAATTCTGCCGACAGATATCAGTCTGCAGCGGAAATGCTTCTGGACCTTGACGAGTTTAAGAGAAATCCGTCAATAAAGTTTGATTACTCGTACTATGTTGATAAACAGCCGACAAGATATGCTGACAGAGTTCATGAACAGCTTCCCGTACCTCCGAAGGATAATACCGAGGACGATAACAAAACAGCGGATAAAAAACCAAAACAGTCAGGAAGCAAAGCACTACCGATTGTTCTTGGAGTCGGAATGGGACTTGTAGCTGTTGTCCTGATAGTAGTATTACTCCTTGCAAAGGTAGGTTTCGGAAGGAACGGTACAAAGCTTGAGGTTGAAAATTTCATAGGTAAAAACTATTACGAGGAAATTCAGCCGAAGCGTGATTCTGAATATTCAAAGTATAACTTTGAAATTGAGTTTGAATCAAACAGCCAGAAAACAGAAGGTGAAATAATCAGACAGACACCTTCAGCAGGTACAAAAATTGAATATTCCGATAAGGTTATACTTACGGTTATATCAAACTCAACTGTTGAGGTGCCTGATGTATATGGTGATATGTATTCACAGGCTCAGACGAAGCTTATAAGCGAAGGTTTCATTGTTACGATTGAGCAGGTACAGGATCCTTCAAGAACAGTTGGTACGGTTATTTCAACAGAACCTGAGAAGGGCGCACAGGCACCGAGAGGTTCAATGGTTAAATTGCTTGTCGCTGTTAAATACAGAGATAATCTTGCAGTAGTTCCGTCTGTTGTTCTTTGGACAGTAAACGATGCAAGAGCTATGCTTGAGGACGAAGGACTCATCGCAGATGTTGTATATACAAACAGTAATGAAAACAGAGATATAGTAATTTCGCAGTCAGAGGAGAAGGGCACACTTCTTGAAAAAGGCTCAACAGTTACAATCTATGTAAGTAACGGCTTACCACCGACGACAACTCCTCCGACAGAAGATCCGTCATCAACAACAGACCCATCGTCAACAGAGCCTTCTTCAACGGAAGATCCGTCATCAACAGACCCGACAGAAAGTACAACTCAAGAACCTGAATCAACAACTCAGGAACCTGAATCAACAACAGGTTCAGCAGAAGTTATATTGTAAAAAAACAAGGGATAAGCGATCGCTTATCCCTTGCTTTTTAATCGTTTTTCTTTATACCGAAAATGAGGCGTAAAATTCCTGAAATACCCTTGGGACTTTTTAATACAACAACTTTCATAAGGTCACCTTCTCTATGTATTCTTGCAAAGCATAAGCCCCAAAATTATAAGGACAATTGCAAGAATGACAATAGTAGCTGTGATGGGAAAGCAAGATGCCACCAATAACCCCGCGCCGAAAGCGACGAATGAAAATCCGTTGTGAGTTCTTTTGCAGCCTCTCCTGTACATAAAAACACCGCCCTTGTATTTTGTAGCTTAGTACAATATATACAGGTGCGGTGTATTTTGTTACAGTTGCCACTCCTTGATATCTTTTACCTGATTATAGATTTCAAGATAACTGTCGTGACGGGATTTGCTGATTTCACCTTTTTCAACTGCTTCTATAATTTTACAGCCTTTATCATGAGTGTGAGTACAGCCTGTGAATTTACAGGTGCCGATATAATCGTTAAATTCACGGAAATGATATTGAATTGAGTCCTTGA